>JBAZQW010000056.1:0-11053 GCA_041645005.1 Desulfotomaculaceae bacterium
TTCCTCAAACCTGACCACGCAGTGGGAAGCCGCCGTGCAGCTGATCACTATATCGGAGGTTTCCATGTGTTTATACAGCTCATTAAATTTGACCGCCCTGCCCCCGAATTGTGCCGCCAGTATCTCAGCCCGCTCAAATGAACGGTTTGACACAATAACTCCTGAAATACCACTATCCACCAGATGCTTCGCGGTTAATTCGCTCATTTGGCCGGCGCCTATGATCAGCACGGAACGTCCCTCGAGGCTGCCCAAGTGCTGCCTGGCCAGCTCAACTGCGGCGTAGCTGATGGAAACGGCGTTTTGGTCTATTCCTGTCTCATTGCGAACTCTCTTGCCCACGGTAAGAGCCAGCTGAAAAAGCGTATTCATAACCCGGTTTGTTGATTCATATTCCACTGCCAGCTGGTACGCTGTCCTTACCTGGCCCAGAATCTGGGTTTCTCCCAGCAGCATCGAGTCTAGCCCGGATGCGACACGAAAAATATGGCGTATGGTGTCATAAAGGGTGTGACAGTAAGTAAAGTTCTTTATTTCACATATATCCACCCCGGACCAGCGGGAAAGAAAATCCCAGATAGCGTTCAGACCCTCGTCCAAATCCAGCGAAGCGGCATATATCTCGGTCCTGTTGCAGGTTGACAGGATCACGCAACCTTCAATTACCGGATATGCTTCTAAGCGTTTTAGTGCTACTTTCAGAGTTTGACCGGTAAAAGATAATTTTTCCCTGACCTCGATGGGGGCTGTCCTGTGGTTAAGACCCACTACCGCGATAAGCACTAAGTAACATCTCCTTTACCAAGTCCATATGTCCTTCTTTTAACAGGCCGAGAACTCTATCGTCAACAAGGCTTTCCAGGATCCTTTTTTTCTTTTCCGGGTCAGCGACATTCTGAATAATGTCCTTTCTGAGGCCGCCCAGCATGTCCAGGAATTCTCCATACTGCGCGCCGTAGGTTCTTTCTAGCTCCTCCCTGATCTTCCTGGCCAGCAGCGGACTTTTACCACCTGTAGACACGGCAATTTCAAGTGAACCCCGCCTGAATGTGGCCGGAACGAAAAAGTTGCCTTTTGCGGGGTCGTCAACAATATTGACTATAAGATTGCGTGCCAAACAGTCGGCCGCGACTTGCCTGTTAACATCCTCCCGGCCGCTGGCGCCGATAACGAGAAATACATCCGCCAGATCAGAGCTGCTGTAGCAGCCCTTTCTATAAAATATTATGTCATCTTGGACCATTGACTCAAGCAGGGGCGTAACATCCGGGCTGACCAGGCAGACAGAGGCGCCGCACTCCAGCAGTGTTTGCGCTTTTCGCTCAGCAACACTGCCCCCTCCTACAATCAGGCACCTTTTATTGTTCAGATCCAGGGAAACAAGGTATCGTCCTGACATATCATCGCCCTTGCTTTAATTAATTATAGATTTAGAAACAAGACTAGAACTTTCTTATACCCACAAAGTCCGCTGCCATACTGAGTGTTATCCTGGTTGGGATATCGGGCAGCGCTTTTAATTCTGCCTTTGCTTTCATGATAAATTTCCTGGCAATTTCAAAAGAGTAATCGATAGCGCCGCAGTTCCTAACAATATCAAGCGCTTCCTTGACCTCATCTTCACTTTTATCGACCTTGCACACAAGTTCAATCAGCCGGTCTTGTTTTTCACAACAGGCCAGAGCATAAATCACAGGCAGGGTGATGATTCCCTGACGCAGGTCACCCCCGATTGGCTTTCCAAGTTGACTTTGCTCAGCCACCATATCAAGAATATCGTCAGTAATCTGGAAGGCCATACCTATGTTATACCCGTAGCGGCGAAGCGGCAAGTAGATCTGCCTGGGCGCTCCGCAGGCAACCGCACCGAGTTGCGCGCTGGCGGCTATAAGCAGGGCTGTCTTCCGTTTAATCCGGTAAAAATAATTTTTCAGGCTCTGGTGAATATCAAATGAAAACGATATTTGCTGGATCTCACCCTCACACATTTTCACGCTTGTATCGGATAAAACTTCAGAGATAAGTGGAGTTTCTTTATATCCCGCAAGAAGCATCAGTGATTTGGCAAAAAGGTAGGAGCCGATATGGGTTGAAATACTGTTGCCCCATATCGCTTTAACAGTAGGAATACCCCTGCGGGTCATGGAGGCGTCCACCACATCATCGTGTACGAGTGAAGCCATGTGGATCAATTCCAGTGCAACTGCCAGGGGTAAAACCTTTTCTAATTCAAAATTATAAAATTTTGCGCTGAATAAGACCAGAGCCGGCCTGAGTCGCTTCCCCCCGGCTTTCAGGAGGTGAGTGGACGTCTCTGTCAGAAGTTGGGACTTTGCCTGAACCACTTCCCTTAAATCATTTTCTACTGCCCTTAGTTCATCTCTTATATCATGAAAAAGTTCCAACATATTACTATTTCACCTGCTTGTGCATTTAAGGGAACCATTATAAAAACGAATAATAATTACGGTAAAGCAAGTGCATAAATATTTTAATAGAGCTTCGCTTGCTTTGCGGGATATTCCTTTAAAGTATAATATAATTTTAAAAAAAAGCAAGAAAACAAAGTTATGCGGCATTTCGACGACTGTTCCATGACTGTTGCGCATAATAGACTTTCTTGCCTGAAAGCAGGCGTTAGTGTTATAATATTTTTTGCGTAAGTATTTGTACATTCTACGGGGGTGGATGGTGCCTGGTGGTGCCCCTAGTCTTCAAAACTAGTCGTTGGGCTGATGAGGTCCATGGTGGGTTCGATTCCCACACACTCCCGCCACAGTAATATCATGGCTTCCGGAGATCGGAGGCCTTTGTTTTTATCCAACACTTTTAGAAAAAATAAAATTAGCCCCACTCCGGAGAGCAGGGCTAATTTTATTAGTATTATATGGCTTTTGCGTTCTCAAACATATTAGTGGAACACTCACTGCAAACTATCTTCCCGTGAAAACGCTGAACATTGTTTTTATTGCCACAGAAAACACAGGCAGGCTCGTACCTCTTTAGGATAACATGTTCACCATCAACGAGAATCTCAATGGGATCTTTATTATCGATACCCATTGTACGCCTCAATTCAACGGGTATAACAATACGCCCAAGCTCATCAATCTTTCTAACTATACCTGTTGCTTTCATACATATCCCCCCTTCGTCGACAACATTCTACAAATTACTATCATAATACCAATAATTTATATAAGTGTAAATGATTATTTTAATTTGCCGCCACTTTACCAGTCCAGCCTTCTTCTCCTATAAGCGGCACAAAAAACACCATGCCAATATTTTCACTGTAAATTTCACCGGCCCCATTTTTTTTCACCAGAAGCAATTTCTGGTAACTTCTCGGACCCGCGGGAATTACCATGCGACCCCCCGGCTTCATCTGTTTGATCAAAGAGTCAGGAATACCTGGTGAGCCAGCTGTCACCAAAATTCCGTCAAAAGGCGCTTCCTCTGGCCAACCTTTGCTCCCGTCACCAACGCGAATCCTGATATTGTCATATTTTCAATATATTCTTATTGATACATTACCATATAATATAAGCTAATGTACAAACTTTTAATTAAAAAATGGTAATATAAAGAATATAAATATAAAATTCCGGCTAAAATAAAACAAACTTAGTGGAGGTGAATTCATTGCCGAATATTAAATGTTCAGTATCCGAGTGCAAATGGAATAACGCCGTAGAGTGCCACGCGCCTATGATCCAGGTGGATAGAAATGGCTCCGGGACGGCAGATAACTCCGACCAGACCAAGTGCGAAACATTTAAAATTAAGTCGTAAAAAAAGAAAGACTGGTTGAAAAACCAGTCTTTCTTTACTATGATTGATAGAAGCGAATGCATTATCTGGAGGAATATAATGATTGACCCTGTGGCTTTTCAAATAGGACCTGTAGCCATCCACTGGTACGGGATCATTATCGACGCTGCTTTTATCATCGGGACTTTACTGGCTTACCACCATGCTGTAAAAAGCGGTGTCAGCACAGATCATTTGCTGAATCTGATCATTCTAATAATTCCCTCTGCACTGATCGGGGCAAGGTTGTATTATGTTATCTTCAACTGGCAGGATTACCTTTACAACCCTCTGGAAGCCCTGGCCATTTGGCATGGTGGTCTGGCCATTCACGGAGGACTGCTTGGCAGTATCCTTGCCGGATACATCTACATAAAAAAACATAAGCTTGATTTTTGGCAGTATGCTGATGTTTTTGCACCCAGCGTAATCCTGGGGCAGGCCATCGGGCGCTGGGGCAACTTCATTAACCAGGAAGCCTATGGGGTTCCTGTCGCCAGGGATTTTATCAGCCATTTTCCCGCCTTTATTCAAAAACAGATGTTTATACAGGGGCAATACCGCCATCCCACATTTTTGTATGAGTCCGCCTGGGACTTACTTGTTCTTTTATTTTTGATATTTTTCTTCAGACGAAAACATTTCCCCGGCCAAATCATGCTCTTTTATCTGGCTTTATATTCTTTAGGCAGGTTTTTTATTGAAGGGTTGCGAACCGACAGTGAGATGCTGGGGCCAATCAGATTAGCCCAACTGGTAAGCCTGATCCTGATTGCCCTGTCCGCTTTTATTTACTATAAAAAAGCTGCGGCAAAAAGCCAGACATAATTTAAAATATCCTGCGCATACTTTAAAATGCTTGACACTATCAAGAACGAGGTGATCTTATGCCACTTTTTGCGGGACTGTTTGAACACCGTGGCAGTGAAATGTTGGTGCGCGAGCAAGCTTCTTTCTATATCCGGGAGACGCAAAACGAAATGGTGGAAATGGGTAAACTGCTGCAGAATATTGCACAGGCCGGGCACCCCGATACTTCACATGAGTGCTTACGCCTCCAGCAGATCTGCACGCAAGTGGGCAAAACTCTTGAACAGGTGCAAACATCTCTCAGGTAACACCAGGACCAAATAGTCCTGGTGTTCTTTTTTCAAGATTGGCCCCGCGTTGGCAGACTATCTGTAACACAGCACTGCAACAAATCATATTATACAAAAATAAATGTTTAACAAGGAGGTAAATTACATGGCTTTTGGTACTGGCGGTGGTGCTGCTGGCGGCGTTTCGGGGGGCTTTTCAAGTGCTTTTTCAGGTCACTTTTCCTTCTTCTTCACCTTTTTCTTCTTTATTTTCATCGTCTTCTTCTTATTTGTATTCATCTAAGCAATAATTTCCCAAAGGGCCGGTTTATTAACGCCGGCCCTTTTATTTTTTGGGATAATTTTGATATAGTACAGGAAAGGTTATTTTTTCACCAAAAGGGAGGTTTGCTGTTATGTATAAAAGAATTTTAGTCCCGGTTGACGGATCAGAAAAAGCGGCAACAGCGGCTATACACGGTGCGGAACTTGCCTCAAAGCTCGGCTCGGAACTGCTCCTGTTCCATGTGGTGCCTTCGCTCCCCCCCTATGTGGACCCATCCCCTGACCGCCTGAGTAACATCCAGCAGGTGATCATCGACGAGTTTAGCAAGCACGGCAGGGAAATCATGGACAAGGTTAAAGATGATCTTGAACCATACGGGCTAAATATTACAACCGACATTGCCGTGGGGCATCCCGCCGAAGAAATAGTGAAGAAAGCGAAAGTGATGGAATGCGATCTGGTAGTTATGGGCAGCAGGGGTTTAGGCGAAATTAAGGGCTACCTGCTGGGAAGCGTGAGCAACAGGGTAACCCGTCATGCCGCCTGCCCTGTGCTGGTAGTAAGATAAAAAAAACGATTTTTTCGACTATTCTTTATCCTGGTAAAACACCTTTGAGCTTTTAAGAGAACAGGGGGGAGAACTTACAGATCCCCCCTCTTTAAGCTGATCATCTTCCGGTGGCTGCTCGCAGGGAGCAGTTAGCGAATTGGAACGCAAGAGTGAAAAAAATTCATCCCCTGTATTTAAAATTCCGATTTCGCAATTGTAAGGCAAGCCGGGCTGTATGTTTTCAAAATAATGGCTCTTTTTAAAAAGGTCAATATCGCAGGTTTGACTAATGCCGTCACCTTCAATGTTCAGCCTGATCTGAATCCTCTTTTTTTCACTTAAAGTGTTCTTTAAACCCGGCGACAACTCCCAATAGGCGTACAGCACTCTGGGGCTTTGCACCAGTAAAAACAGCGCGTTTTCCTGATAGTCAGGCGGCAAGGATTTTGGGATATTATAGTCTTCCACGCTTATCACTCCTCGTATAGACTATTTGACGCCGGCTGTGGTTTTCCTCCTAAATATAGTTAAATAATTCCATAGAGAACAGCAATTGCTTTAAGGCGATTGCTCCAGGTGCTTTACCGCGTTTAACGCGGCAACCTGCCCCTCGCCCACCGCCTTAGCCAGTTGGTAAGGCTTGCCGGTACAGTCACCGGCCGCGTAGAGACCCTTGATATTGGTCCCCAAACCCCGGTCGACCTGGATGTGATTGTCCTTTACCGTTAAACCGGGCACGAGACGATCCGGCAGATAAGTCTCCCTGTAAATAAAAACTCCGTCTACCGCCAATATACTTCCGTCAAGCTTAACTCCGGCAACAAAACCGTTGCCTGTAATCCCCTGTACTACCTTAGCTTCGATAACTTCAACTTCCGGTTTTAAACCCTCAGCCGGCAGTTCACCCCCGGGAATTAAATAGACCCTGCGACAAATCCCGGCTAAAAAATTGGCATCTTCAATCCCTTCCGCTGTATAAGCGATTACAGCCACGTTTTTTCCCCGGTAAAGCGGACCGTCACAGGTGGCGCAGTAACCCAATCCCTTCCCGGCAAATTCTTTTTCCCCTTCTATTAAATTAAGAACAGTTACACCGGTGGCAAGGACAACAGCCCTGGCTTCAAATGCCCTGTCACCGGCCGACACCGTGAATCCACCTTCTCCGTTCCCCTGAACTGAAGTGACCCTGACCTGGTGCATGGGTATACCGGCTTTTCGCGTATGTTCCAAAAACTTATCCCGCAAATCCCGCCCGTTTATTTCAGGCATACCCAGGTAGTTATTTACCAGTGTGGACTGTTGCAATTTTGGGGCACAGATTTCTCCTCCCAAAAGAGTAACAGACGCCCTTCTGATTCCGGCGTTTACTGCGGCGGAAAGCCCTGCCGGCCCGCAGCCGATAATGGCGATATCCAATCTTTCCATCTCCGGGAGCCTCCTCTTTTCCGGCTATTTCAAAATCCATTATGTGCCGGATATTTTCTTTATTTAACATTATTCCCGGCACGCTGTTCTTCACGCTGGAATAAAATAAAGCAAAGGGAGGAAGCGGCTATATATATAAATATTTTAAAAATGAGATTACAGCTAGGGATTTTGCGTTGGCGGATAAAAAGATTGCTGAGATTCGCTCCTTTATTTTACAGTACCTTAAACTGGAAGATGATTTTAAGAAAGATTCTACAGAGGATTTAAAAAGCGCTGTGTTTTTTTCACAGCGCCTGTCCTTTATGGTATCACCTTTTTCAGGGGGTACTCAATTATATCCTGCGCGCCCGCCTTCTTTAGGGCGGGAATAAGATCCCGCACCTGTTTTTCATCAAGGATCACCTCAACCGCGACCCAGTCGCTGTGGACCAATTGTGAAACTGTAGGCTGCTTCATGGCTGGTAAAACATCAAGGATTATATCCAGTTTATCCCCGGGCACATTCATCTTCAGGCCAACCTTAGACCTGGCTCTGAGCGCTCCCTGCAGAAGAACCGCCATGTTCTGCATTTTTTCCTTTTTCCATGGGTCTGCCCATGCAGCCTTATTGGCATGAAACCTGGTGGTGGATTCCAGAATGGTGGCAATAATGCGCAGGTTGTTCGCTTTTATTGAACTGCCGGTTTCTGTTATGTCCGCTATGGCGTCAACCAAATCAGGCACCTTTACTTCAGTAGCTCCGTAGGAAAATTCCACAGAGGCGTCAACACCGTTGTCTTTAAGGTATTTTTGGGTCACCTTAACCAGTTCAGTGGCAATTCTTTTTCCTTTAAGGTCTGCTACCTCCATAAAATTACTGTCTTTGGCCACGGCAATTACCAGACGAATGGGATTAGATGTGCTTTTAGCGTAGACCAGGTCGGCAACCTCGATCACATCCGCTTCGTTCTCGAGAATCCAATCCAGGCCGCTTATACCGGCGTCAAGCACCCCCTCATTGACATAACGGGGGATTTCCTGCGCCCGCATAAGAACCACTTCCAGTTCAGGATCGTTTACAGCGGGAAAGTAAGAACGCGAACGTATGGTAAAATCAAAACCGGCCTGTTTAAATAGACTAAAAGTGGCTTCCTGAAGGCTTCCTTTAGGCAAGCCCAACCGCAACTTCAAAATTCATTACCTCCTCTGCCAGATTCACTGGGTCATGCTTACAATTTTAAAGTATACCCGCAGGTTTTCCGGGTGTCAATACAAGTGTCAAGGTTGAGACATCACTAAATTTCATACCGTCCCGGTGAGCAACCACACCTGAACTCCTCCGTCAGCAGTACCAAATCCCAATAGCCCATCAGTATTCAAAGCCATACTGTTAACCGGGCGGACTACCCTGACAGCCCAGTTGGGAGAACTACTTTCAACGGGAGCTGTGAAACCGAAAAGATAACCCTCCGGAGTGCCTGCTATCAGTGTATCGGTTGTCTCTCCCGCCAGGTTGCCGGCTGTTAAAGCGGGGATGCCGCTCCCTAAATTGTCCGTGGTCACCAGTGTCGTTAGCTCCCTGACCTCCACTATTCTCACCGAACCGTCCCCTCCTCCCCAGGCCAGTTCTTCTCCCGGTTCCCTGCTCAGATCTCCTGTTGCCAGAGAAGTTACAGGCGCGGGCAAGCTCGATAGTACAGGTCCTTCCGCTAATCCCCTTTCTGTATAAGTCAGCGTGAGCAGACCTGACGTGCTGTCATTTTTATAAGCTGCCACGATAAGCGGCAGCATCCCTGCACTACCCGGCACAGTGATTACTTTCTGGGCCGGACCCGGCAGAACCCTGATCGCCAGGATTTCAAGCTGTGGCATCCCGGCTGTTACTTCAACCAGCCTGTATATAAAAAGGGAGTCCCTGCCTTCCGACGCGGCAATCACTTCTTGCCTGCCATCACCGTCTATATCTGCCAGATAGAGGTCAACAAAACGGGCGCCAGGTTCCGGCCCGGTCTCCCATAATTCGGTCAGAACGCCCTGTCTTATACCATAAACAACCAACCTGTCATCAAGGCCGACCACAATATATTGCGGCGGCGCAGCAGCCAATCCCACGGCCAGGCTCAGAACCTGCGACCTGACCTCAACTGTCTGGCTGAGAACATATCCCGCACCGGAAGTAGTGAAAAGATAAAGATTTTGAGCAGCCGCTGCCGCCAAATCCGGTTTTTCACCCAGTAAATTTCCCCAGCCGATCAATACAAGGCCATCCAGACCTTCCCAAAACCATACTATTTCTACGACAGACAGTGGCATCTTAGATCATTCCTTTTTATTTTAATGTATACTACTGTCTGACCGATTTAAAAACGAAATATTTATTGATCAGACAAACGAATTCCCAGCTAAATAATGATAATTTAGTTTATAGGTTTTATAAAGTAGGTGATATATAACTTGAAATATTCTTCACACACCTTTCCAACAACAAAAAAACCCGGTTTGTTCAATTTTCAACCGGGTATTTTACTGTATTTTTTTGTTTAAGGGCAAATCCGGTACAGCAGCCGGGGAAATGGGATCGCCTCGCGCACATGGTCAATACCTGTGATCCAGGCCAGGAGCCTTTCCAGACCCAGACCAAATCCTGAATGGGGAACACCACCGTATCGCCTCAGGTCCAGGTACCATTGAAAAGTTTCCTCCGGCAGTTTATGATGGGCTAATCTCTCCCGTAACAGTTCAAGATTCTCTATCCTCTGACCGCCTCCGATAATTTCACCGTAACCTTCCGGCGCCAGCAGATCCGCGCCCAGGACCACGTCAGGATTGGCCGGGTCAGGCTTCATGTAAAAAGCCTTAATCTCTGTAGGGAAGCGGTGGATAAACACCGGCAGTTCAAAGCTCTGGGAGATTATATTTTCGTCCGGCGCCCCGAAATCATTTCCCCATGCAAAATCCACACCATTACTATTCAGCAGCTCAACCGCCTCGCTGTAACTGATTCTAGGGAACGGAGGAAGCACCCTGGCCAGCGAGGCTGTATCACGCTCCAGTGTTTCCAAATCCTTCTTATTGTTTTCTAAAACCCTCTGCACCAGGTAGCTGACCAGGTCTTCCTGAATTTTCATATTGTCTTCGAATTCAAGGAAGGCCGCCTCCGCTTCGACCATCCAGAACTCCATCAAATGGCGCCGAGTTTTTGATTTTTCAGCCCGGAAGGTTGGGCCAAAACAATATACTCTCCCCAGGGCCATGGCTGTGGCTTCATTATATAGCTGCCCGCTCTGGGAAAGATAAGCTTTTTCGCCGTGGTAATCTATTTCAAACAGGTTGGTGGTCCCTTCACAGGCCGCGGGAGTTATTATCGGAGCGTCAGCCAGGATAAAATCACGTTCCTGGAAAAAAATCCTGCAGGCTATTTCCAGTTCCGATCTTATCCTTAATATCGCTGATTGCCGGGGCGTTCTGATCCAGAGATGCCTGTGCTCAGCAAGGAAATCAACCCCGTGTTCTTTCAGGCTAACCGGGTAGGGTTGTGCCACTTGAATAACCTCAAGACCGGTGACCTGGATTTCAAAGCCACCCGGCGCGCGAGGTTCTTCCCTGGCCACACCGCGGAGCTCCAGAGAGCTTTCCTGGGTTAAATCACGGGCGGTGGCGAAAATTTCCTCGCCCGTTTCCTTTTTAACCACTACCCCCTGCGCCAGGCCAGTCCCATCACGGATGATTAAAAAAATTATTTTCCCGGAGGAGCGTTTGTTGTAGAGCCACCCGCGTATTAGCACTTCCCTGCCTTGATGGCTCCCCAGGTGCTTGATTAAAACTGCTTCCATAAAACCACCTCAAAATATTTAGTGACTGTCTTTTTATAATACTCAGACCTGTTAAACCTATACCTTGCACATGAAAATTAAACCA
>JBAZQW010000057.1:0-11050 GCA_041645005.1 Desulfotomaculaceae bacterium
TCCAGCGGGTCGAGGCGTTATTCGTAATAATCTGGAGCCTCATCGGGGGGCTGAAAATCGCCCTCACCCTGTACGGGGCGTCAGTAGCCCTGGCCAGGACGCTGAAACTTCCAGACTACCGCCCCCTGATCTGGCCGCTGGGCCTTTCTATTTTTATCACCAGCCTCCTGCCGCTGGACATGCCCGCGGCAATTAAACTTGATATGAACTTCTTGAGACCGTTAGCCCTGGTCCCCAATTACCTGATACCGCCGCTGGTCCTTGCCGCCTGGTGGTTTAAAGGGAGGGGTAGACGTGCGGGCAGTTAAGCTGTGCGCCCTCCTGGTTCTGGCATTTGCCCTTCTCACCCTGCCAGGCTGCTGGGGCAGCAGGGAGACGGATGAGATTGCCTACGTACTGGTAGTAGGTTTAGATAAAGGTGAAAAGGACAACATTGTTGTAACAGTGAGTATAGCCAATCCCAGGACAATTGCTGGTGTTTCCGGTGGCGGCGGAGGTGGCGGTGGCGGTGGCGGTCCGGAAAGCAAGGGAACCATAGTTTTAAGCGTTGAGACGTACGCTCCGGCTGCCCTGGTGAATTTATTTAACACAACAATTAACCGGCAGATGTCTTTGTCGCATACCAGGGCCTATGTGTTTTCCGAAGAACTGGCCAGGGAAGGTGTTGGTAAATGGTTTCTTACCTTCGCCCGCTACCGTGAGGTGAGGGGTACCGCCCAAATATTTGTCTGCCGCGGCAAAGCCAAGGACTTTATCGAAAAAAACAACCCTTCGCTGGAGCTTAACCCCACGAAGCAATTTGAACTTATCGCATACCTTTCCAAGAGCCACGGTCTGTATCCGACTACCCATTTCGGGGATTTTTACAGTGATATCAAATCCAGAGCCATAGAAGCCTCGGCTCCTCTCGTAGCCGTTCATGAGGGTGGGCTGGAATCGGCCAAACCGGGGGTGAGCAAGGGAGGGGATATCGCCCTGGGCAAATACATCGCCGGGGAAGTGCCGATCTCCGGGGGGAACAAGGCACAGGCCATTGGAACAGCGGTGTTCCGCGAGGATAAAATGGTCGGTTACCTGAATGGCCAGGAAACAAGGTACTACCTCATGATAAGAGGTCTTTTCGAGCACGGGTTTACCAGCATACCTGACCCCTTTACAGAGGGACCTGAACTGGAAACTTCATATATTGGCTTTCAGATCCACCAGGGACGCAGCCCGAAATACACGACGCATATTGACGAAGACGGAAATGTCAGCATTGATGTGGAGATTTTTCTCGAACCGGAGATTATTGCTTCCACAAGCTCTGTCAGTTTTGAAAGGCAAGATTTAAAAACTATCCTGGAAGAAGCTTTTTCAAGATACATCGAGCAGGGGTGCAACACCCTGGTCAAACGCACCCAGGAAGAATTCAAGTCGGACATCTTCGGTTTCGGTTATCAAGTCAAACATAACTTCTGGACCATACCGCCCTGGGAAGAATTTAAGTGGCTGGCGCGCTACCCTGACGCCCAGGTGAACATCACCGTTTACACCAGGATCAGGAGGACTGGTTTGCTGTTAAAAACGACGCCATTTGTTGGGGGTGAGGGTAGTTGAAATGGCTGCTGCTGCTTTTCCCCCTGGCCGTTGCTTATTATAACTTTACGTACGGAAGGTGGGCATTGAAAAAGGGATACAAACGGGGCGGGTACGGGGTCTTTATCCTGACCGCCCTGGTTCTGGCTTTATCCCTGTACGCCCTCTTTTTAAGACCTGAATTTTAAACAATTTTGAACCCGTGGTTTAAACACGGGTTCACTGAAAAACGAACAGGATGGGGATTATAGAGAGAATAAAAGCGGATTTTATTTCTGAACGTTTTGCTGGCTCAAAATCTGGCGCAGCTGGATAACATTGCTGTTAAAACCATCGAGCCCGTCCTTTATGTTCTTAATTGTAGACTGAGTCACCTGTGCAATGGAATGTAAATTCTCCAGGTGCTTTTCCGAATCCGGAATGAAAGCCATTGAAAATATCAGAGGATATAATAGGCGTATCATTTTTTACCACCCCTTCCCACTGGAATTTTTTCTGCGCGTTCTCTCTTCTTAATAAGCTATGTAAAAAACACGACAAAGGTAACAGGAGTGGATAATTTTTAGGGAACATTTCAAAGTTATATAAAATCAATTTTCGACTTAATGTTTAACCCTGAATCCCTCAGGCCAGAGACGATTCCGGAATGCCTTCTAACAGAAACATCAGAAACTTTTCCAACTTTTCCACCGCCTGCAATCTTCACTTTAAATACAAATTTCTACAATTATACAGATAATCCTACTAATATTTTCCTAGATTTGTCGCTTTATTTTTCAACAAGTTCCGACAAAAAATGATGTCGGTGGGATTTAAAATTTATAAAATATAAGTAAAAAGGGTGCAAAAATTAAGTTGCTATGCATATGATAGATCAGGGTATTACCTTACCCGACAATATAAGGCCGCTTAAATAAGCGGAAATAACCCGGCCAGGCCGGGTTATTGATTTTCTTATTCTTTTTCATTCTCTGATAACCAGTGCCTCACCACGCCGCCAATATCTTCATCCTCCGCTTCACTGACCATCTTAATCTTTTTGTCTGCGGTTAATTGGCTTCTTATTCTGGCAACCATGGCCGGGTTTTCCTTTTCAATTCTTTCAATCATATCTCTGACTTTTTCAACATCCCTGTCCTTTCTTGAAACATCAGAAGATCTTTTGCCGCCCTTGCCACCGGTTTTAAAAAAAATAGCAAACAAAATGAAAAGCCCGGCTGCCGATATGATCAGTGCAGTGATCAAAAGCGCTCTGTCCATACAAACACCCCGGTCTCTTTAGCTCTCTTTTAAGAGATCTACGAATTTATCAACTAGCTTGGGATCAAACTGAACACCGGCACACCTTTTAAGCTCAGCTAGCGCTTTACTTTGCGACAGAGAGCTGCGGTAAGGACGGTCACTGGTCATAGCGTCATAGGCGTCGGCAACAGCCAGTATACGGCATTCCAGCGGGATTTCTTCCCCTTTCAGCCCCAGCGGGTAACCCTGGCCGTTCCACCACTCATGGTGTTTGAGGATAAACTCGGCAATAGGGCCGAGATCCGGCGGTGACATGGCGATAATATAGCCAATCTCGCTATGCCGCTTCATTTCGATATATTCTCTAAAGGCCTCGTATAATGCAAAAAAGACCGTAATGCCGATAATAAAGGGCAGGGTGTAAATAACCCCGTTTATCTGGTTTTTAACGGCTTCCGGTTTTTCAGGCAAATTGGTCATTTGTTTTTTTGCAACCCCTTATGTCTTCAATAGGGTTTATAAAATAATTAAAGAGAAATCCCTGATGGACACCTCTCTCGAAGGGATAATCCGTGGAAAGCCTGGCTATCTCCGAACATATCCCTGTCTGGGTATGATAGTATAACAAGTTCTTTAATCGAGCCACGCTTCCTGGCATCTGAATTTATAGCCCGCAGGGCGTTTATGGTCTTAATATTGCACCCCTGGTAAAGTTCCCGCGTAAAATCGGTATTTGAGTTGCTGAGCATAACGTAACACCCCCTGGCGCTGAGGGTCTCAAAAACCTCTCTCAAACGCTTGTGGTCCGCCATGTTGAAGGACCCCGGGGTGTATCCGGTAAAATTTGAAGTGGAGGAAAGGGGCACATACGGGGGGTCTAAATAGACAAAATCACCGGCCCCGGCGTTTTCCAAAACCAGCTCAAAATCGCTTACAGCCAGCCGAGTTGATTGAAAAGCCAGACTCGCGTTGCGCAGCACCTCGCCGTTAACGATAACCGGATTGGTATAATCCCCGAAAGAAACGTTAAACTGACCTTTGCTGTTGACCCGATATAATCCGTTAAAGCAGGTTTTGTTCAGATACAGTGTCCGCGATGCCCTTTGCAGATCTGTAAGCTCAGCCGGGTTCTGAGATCTTATTTCATAGTAATATTTCTGATCGTAAATATGATTCTTGGAGACGGTGATAAGAGCATCTACTTTATCTTTTATTACTTTATAAAGATTTATTAACTCCTCAACAGAATCCGAAAGATAAGCACTGGCATTTCTTCTTTTTATTTCGGGAAATAAATAAAAGAACACCGCGCCCCCACCTAAAAAAGGCTCGTGATAGTTATTAAATGCAACAGGCAAATACCTTGATAGCTGAGCAAGTATTTTTGTTTTGCCGCCGGCCCATTTAACTACTGGTTTTACAAGTAATTTACTCACAAACCCAACACCCCAGCTTAATATATTACATAGTATGGGGTTTTACAAACTTCAAAAAAGATCGATCTCGATCATTTTTGATCAGTAGGAGTTAATTGCATGGATCATCTCCCTCTATCTTGATCTAGATCGTTGTTATGATCATTATCTCCCGATTACGTTTATTTAACTTGTTTTGGTCATAAATTTTCCCCAACAGGCAAGGCAATTATCACAGCAGGGCGCCCCCAGTTTTTCAGTGCAGTAGCCTTCATCCACTAAAATCCTCACTACTCTTTCCCGCTCTTCCCTCCGGATCGCCGCCTCTTTGGCCTTTTCTATAGTGCAGCTCATTACAAACCACCCTCAATAATTTTTTAGATGGTATATTTATATAAAACCAGAGGCCAGTATTATGCATATAATTTCTTTATATATTACCGGTGGTTTTTCCAACTGAATTAAGGCCAAAACATCAAAAACCCCGCAATTCCTTGCGGGGCATGCAATTCACTATTTAATCCAATCTTCTTATTTTGACTTTAAATTCTCTTTCTCCCTCTCCTCCGCCTTCTTCATCTTCGTCATCTTCATCTCCGCCTTCTTCATCTTCGTCATCCTCATCCTCATCCTCATCTTCATCTACGTCCGCCCATAAAGCTAACATTATTGATAAAACCGCACATTCATTCATGTATTTATCCCACCAAGCGCATTGTTCTTTTCTGCAATCAGTTTTCGCTACAGGACAGAATTTAGTTCCTTCCATTTTAACTAACCTCCTTTATCTGGATAAATTATACATTGCCAATTAGATTTCGTCCATAGAATAATGGCGACAGGTATTTTGCCAATAAAAGTTTCTTCTTATCCAGAATCATACGGATTTACCGAGATAGCTACGATGAGTTCTTGACCCCGAACCCATTCCCGTTCCTGGAGAACATGTCCTCTTAGCTTTGGCTCCCTCACAATTTACCAGGTTGCCCGTTGGACTCACTCTCCTTCTCATCTCGTTATTTTGAAGTATTCTCCGTATATGTCAAATCAATTTTTTAGGTAGATTTATCTTTAGAATATTTAACCTCGTACGGCATATTTATATTTTAGGATCAGGTGGACAGGAAATTAATTCATTGCGAAAGGAGGAAATCAAATGGGATTATTTGTAAAGCCTGAAGGTAATCATGACAAGGAAAGGGAATGCGGTTGCTGCATAAAAATTGAAGATAGTTTTGTTTTGATAATTTGCGGTGAAATCGATGTTGATAGTTTAAGAAATAGCCTTAAAACATTTGTAGAAGTAAAAGGCAATGCAAAATTGACAGGTCAGGAATAAGAACAATCATTTATCTTGGGAATGGAATGCCGTGGTGTTTTTACATCCCGTCACCCGTACTAAATAATGCCTGTTTAAGCCCCGACTTTTCGTTTTAGAAAAAGCTTTTGAAGACTTTGGGCACCAAAAATGAAAAATCGCCTTCGGGATAAACCCCGGAGGCGTTGATATTACTGGCATCCCAGGTAGGATTCGAACCTACGGCCTACGGATTAGAAGTCCGTTGCTCTATCCAGCTGAGCTACTGGGACAAATATGGAGCGGGTGAAGGGAATCGAACCCTCGTAATCGGCTTGGAAGGCCGACGCTCTACCATTGAGCTACACCCGCTTAAAAAATTATCTTTTTTGAAGCAATTAATATTATAACCAAAAAGGAGACCGGAGTCAAAGTTATTTTGCCTCCTATGGCCCCAATTATTGCTAAACCCGGTGGATAGAAGCCTCTATGCCATCCTCATTTATTTCCAGGACCCCATAGCTGGGCCGTGCCTGGTCACGTGGTTTGCCGATACTGCCGGGGTTGAAAAACAGCACACCGTCCTCTTTAATGACTTCGGCCTTATGAGTGTGGCCGAAAACTACTGCTTCCGCCCCTGTTTCCCTGGCGCGTTCAAGTATCTTGTCATGCCAGTGCTTGCTCCAGCCTATATGGCCGTGGGTAAGCAGGATGCGGCGGCCGGCCAGATCAATCAATTCCTCCTCCGGACCCCCGCTCATTTTGTCACAGTTACCAAGCACCGCCTTGACCGGCAGACCGGTCTCCTCAGCCAGGGCGACGGCATCCCGGTAAAGATCGCCGGCATGCAGCACCAGGTCTACCCGACCGGTTTCTTTAAGCGCCTTGACGGCATTATCTAAACGGCCGTGACTGTCGCTGAACACTATTACACGCAAGGGCTGCGTCACTCTTCGTCTTCCTCCATCATTTTTTTCAAATCGGACAGGATGTCCAACACCCCCGCAAGCGCCCTGGCCCGGTGGCTGATTTTATTTTTCGTCTCCAGATCGATCTCCGCAAAGGTTTTACCATGCTCCGGCAGGTAAAAAAGGGGATCGTAGCCAAACCCGCCATCACCACGCTGCTCTTGTGCGATAATGCCCGTACAGGTACCCTCCGCAATGTAAACAAAGCAATCAATATCAGCGACAGCTATTACACATTTAAAGCGGGCCGTCCGCTGTTCCTCCGGAACACCGTCTAAAAGCTCCAGCAGCTTCTTATTGTTAGCGCTGTCGTCCTTTTCCTCACCGGCAAAGCGGGCTGAATAAACTCCCGGCAGTCCCTCCAGGTAATCAACCTCCAGGCCTGAATCATCCGCCAGCGTGGTCAATCCTGTTTGCATACATACTTCAGTCGCTTTGATGACCGCGTTTTCCCTGAATGTTTCCCCGTCTTCCACTATCTCTTCTATTTCGGGAAAGTCAGCCAGGGATAAGACCTCAATATCCTGCTCGGCCAGCAATTTGGTCATCTCCCTGACTTTGCCCTCGTTTTTAGTTGCCAGAACCAGCTTCACGCCGATCACCCCCCAATAAATGACACAATCTCACCCAGCGCTTCTTTTTGACAGAAAATCAGCCGGTTAATACCCTGCGCCGCCAGATCAATCATCATGTTCATTTCCTGCCTGGTAAAGGAAGCTTCCTCGCCTGTGCCCTGCACCTCGACAAACCTGCCGGAGCCAGTCATTACAATGTTCATGTCCACTTCGGCGGAGGAATCCTCCGGATAGCACAGGTCCAGCATCAATCCTCCCTTAAGCCTGCCCACGCTGGTGGCCGCCACAAAATCGGTAACAGGTATACGTCTCAATAAACCTTGCTCCCTTAAATTGTTCAAGGCGTCCACCAGCGCCACAAAGGCGCCTGTTATAGATGCTGTGCGGGTGCCGCCGTCAGCCTGGATCACATCGCAATCAAGCCAGACAGTCCGCTCGCCCAGGGCTGTGAGGTCAACCACCGCCCGCAGTGAGCGGCCGATCAGCCGCTGGATCTCATGAGTGCGGCCACCTACCTTTCCCCTGGTCGCTTCCCTTGTAGTCCTAGAACCGGTGGCTCGGGGGAGCATCCCGTATTCAGCGGTAACCCAGCCCTTGCCCTCACCTTTTAAAAAGTGAGGCGGCTTTTCTTCAACCGAGGCGGTACAAATTACTTTTGTCTCCCCCACCTCTATCAGCACCGAACCTTCGGCGTGCTTGATATATTTTCTGGTTATACGCACCGGACGCAGTTGGTCCGGCTGTCTTCCGTCAACTCTTGGCATGTCCCGGCCCCTTTCATTTATATAATAAATACCGCCCTGGCAGCATTATTTCTGTGAGTTTTGAGAAAATCTAGACCCGGTAAGTTTTCCCTTCCCGGGCAAGGGACACCATCTCGCCAAACCCCTCCCCGGCCTGCCTGCCCAGCAAGGAAAGATCATATTCAGGCCAGAAGTGCGTAAGCAACAGCCGTTTTGCTCCCGCCTGCCGGGCTGTTTCCCCCGCCTGCCGGGCTGTAAGGTGGACGCCCTGCATCGCCTCGGTATCGCTGTCCTGGCCGCTGGCCTCACACAGGAAAAGGTCGGCCCCCTCAGCCAGAGCGGCCAGTTCTTCAGTACGTGCGGTATCACCGGAAAAAACCAGCTTGCCTTTGCCTTCTAAAGATATTGAAAATCCCGGTATTGAATGTAGTGCCGGCGCAAAGCGGAAAGTCAGCCCTGCCAGGTCGAGCCTTCTGGTGTTTAAACCCCCGGGCGTACACTCCCAGGGCAGGCTTTCAAGCGGTGTGGCGGCAAAAGCTTTGCCGTAGCCAGCCAGTAGTTTAAATTCAGCCGCGGGCTCGGCCGGCGCAAATAGTCTCAAGGGCGCGGCGCGGCTCCCGTCACGCCTGGCGCCTTCTATGGCGTGCCGCAGGGAAAACAGGTCCAGGTAGTGGTCATGGTGCAGGTGGCTGATAATCACCGCGTCCAGTAAACGGAAATCAATAAAGCGCATCAGCCCGCTCAGGGTCCCGTTCCCGGCTTCCAAAAGTACATTTAACCCGCCTGCCCGGATCAGGTAGCCGGAGCAGGCGCCTCCAGCCCTGGGATAAGGTGCCCAGCACCCCAAAACTGTTATTTCCACAGAGAATTCACCCCAAAAATTTCAGCTTTCAGCTGATCTTCCAGATACCGCCGGCGTCGGCGCAGCAACCTATTGCACCCGCATATTCCGGGTTTTCAGGAACGAGCACAGATGCCGCTGTGTTTTCCTTGATGATCTGCACAAGCGCATGATTATATGCCACCCCGCCTGTGAAAACGATTGTTTCACTGGGCAGTTTGACCAGCATGGGCAAAATGCGTTTGAAAATACTGTGGTTTACACCGGCAGCCAGGGCGGAAATTGAATAGCCCTCCACAACTTTGCCGATCAGCTCACTTTCCCCAAAGATGGCGCAGGTCGAGACAAGTTCCACCGGGGACAGGTGGTGGCGGCTCAATTCGGCCAGGCTTATATTAAGCGCCGCCGCCATATTTTCAAGGTAGCGACCGGTGCTCGCGGCACATTTATCGTTAGTCATAAAATCCACCAGGCGCTTTCCCCTCACCAATGCGACCTTGCTGTCCTGCCCACCCAGATCCAGCAGGGTGAATTCAGACAGGCCGGTGAGGCATATGGCGCCCAGCACATGCGCCTTGATTTCCGGTATAACTTTGGCTCCCTTTACTTTAACCGTGTGACGCCCGTAACCGGTTGCTGTGATGGCGGGTCCGGCCGCCGGCAGGCCCATGGCGTCCACATCCAGCGCAAACTCCCCGCCGGATGTCCTGCCGTATTTACGGTAGAATTCCATGGTATCAAATTTATCTAATTTCAGGGAGTTGTCTTCTTCCCTTAAAGCGATTTTCACACTGCGGCTGCCCAGGTCAAGTCCGGCAAACATGTCAGGTCACCTCAACATATCCAGAAAAACTTCCAGGCGCATACGGGTGCGGGCATCCAACCGGTTGGGCAGGTCGCCTTCCAGGGTGAGCACCGGCAGGCTGACCCTGTCCCTGATGATCAGGTCTTCAATCTGCCTGTAACAAAAGCTCTGGGCGTAGTGGATAATCCCGTCGAGCTTTCTCCTGGCGGTTTCCCGCAGGATGTCTTCCAAACGGAAGAAAATACCGTAGGGGTAGGTATATGAGCGGTATTGTTCCACCAGGTCACTGGTTTCAAAAGGCATGGTAAACTGCCTCTGTGTCTCATTATATACTATCCTCGCCCCGCGCTCTTCCAGATATTCATATATTTCACCCATTATAGGCGGGACGCCTATATAGCCCAGCCGCAAATCCATTTTGGCGGGCGGTGTGCGCCGCGCTCTGGCCAAAAAATCATCCAGCTCCATGGCGAATTTTTCCGGATCGCCGTTGAAGTCACTGCAGCTAATCTGGTAAAGATGGTTTTCCCACCCTTTTACCCGGTTTTCCTCCCAGGTTAACCTGTCCAGTTCCCACACCTTTCGCCTTATCTGGTCCAACCGCTTTTTTTGCTCCGCTACCTGCTGCCAGGAAACGTTGAAGAAGCCCATCATTTTTTCAATCTGCAGGTGCAGCAGTTCGTAATCACGGTCGTAGGGATAAGCGAACGGAACCGTTTTAATACCGGCTACCTGCAGGGTTTCCATCAGGGCGAGGGTATTGCTGCAATCACCCTGGGTCACCGCGATAATGGTCATGATGTCGCTGTTTTTCAGTACGGTGCTGTAGATCCCCTTGATCCAGGCGCACAGGTTCCGGGGATAGCCGGCAAGCTCGGCTTCCTCAATCAGCGCCTGAGGGTTTTCATCCGTGATAAACACGTTGTTTAGATCAACAGGAGTCCAGCCCGCCGCATAAATCACTTCAACCGGTACGGTGGTGGTAATGCCAGCTTTAGGCAAGCTCTCACTTCTTTCCAGGTAATTCCCTAAAAAAACAGTAACAATAATAATATGCCCCCGCCTTGGGAGGTCAAATCTTAAAAATGAAGCTGTTTAATTTTCTTAATATTCCCTGGCCAGGACAGGTGTTCCTCTTTTTTTACCACAAAAAAAACCCGGCCTTGCATGTTTGGCACGGTCGGGTTTTTTTAAAGCATAAATCTTTTTAAGTTAATTCTAAAGATGTTTACGCGTTTCTTCTTTCAGAGAAATAGAGCCCGATACCTTTGGCAATAGCTTCAGCGGCGCTGTTCTTGAAATTGTCGGTTTTTATAAGCTTCTCCTCAGGCAGGTTGGATATAAAGGCCAGTTCAGCCAGTATCGCCGGCATATTGCTGGTCCGCAGCACCGCGAAATTAGCGCTCCTTACTCCAACGTCCCTGAGGCCCAGGGTTTTCAGCAGCTCTTTCTGAACATATCCCGCCAGCCTGTTGCTTTCCTTAATCCTGGCGGCCTGCTTGGGATCACCGGTGCCGCTGTACACATAGGTGCTGGTGCCGCCCAGGGACGGATCATTGTTGGCGTTGATATGGACGCTCACGAAA
>JBAZQW010000083.1:0-8852 GCA_041645005.1 Desulfotomaculaceae bacterium
AGCGGCCAGTTTTCCGGTTCCGATGCTGTCCAAACTGTCGGTGTCATCAATACACACAAGTACATGCATTTTCATAACCCTCCCGTATGACAATATTTATATTTGACATTACTCAATCTCCTCACCTTTTATTGCCCTCATTCCCTTGCCGCTTAACACCTGAGCGGCAATTTGATCAGATATCGGATAGTTAAAAAATTGAAGTAATCGACTTTGCCGCCTTCCGGAGAGGTGTCCAGGGCTATTACCGGAATGCCGGCTTCATTAAGCTTTTTAATACCCGGCACAATTGCTTTCAGGTCTACCGCGCCGGCCATGATAAATCCGTCAACTTTTTGAGTAATGAAATTATCCATGATCTCCATAATCTTCATGGAATCCGCCTGACCGTCCTTAATATCGACTTTTACGCCCAATTCCGTCGCTTTTCCCTCGGCGCCCTTAATAAACGCCTGCACAAACGGTGCACCAGGCTCTTTAACGACCATACCAAAGTTCAGCTGTTTTTGGGGCTGTTTTTCAGCGGCTTTCTGAGTGGCGCAGCCGGCCAGCAGGCCTACAGGACAGTTACCCGGTCGCATACCCTCAGCAGTTCATCGGTGCGGTGGGATATAAACAAGATGGTATTGCCTTGCTTTTTTCTTTCCTGAATTATTTTATATAAGAGTTCTTCATCTTCTTGGGACAGGGAGGCCGATGCTTCGTCCAGTATGATTACCTGCGCGTCTTCAACGTAACAGGCTTTAAGCACAAGCAAAAGCTGCTGCTCGCTGATAGACAAATCACCCGCTTTGATCCGGACGTTCATATTGAGGCCGGCCTTCTCCACCACTCGCTCCGCTTTAGCATAAAGCTCCTGCCATCTGATCAGCCTGCCCCGGCTTTCGTAATCTGAGATAAAAAGGTTTTCAGCCACAGAAAAATCCAGGATCACCTGCGGCTCCTGGGGCACAAAGGCGATTTTTTCCCTTCTGGCGCTGATCCGGGACAGTACCTCAAAATTTTGAGCGCCAATAAATATTTCCCCTCCGCTGGGCGGGATGATACCGGCGATAATTTCAACCAGGGTGGATTTGCCGACTCCGTTTTTCCCGATTATGCCGTGCACCTCTCCTGTTAAGACTTCAATGTTAACTTTATGCAGCGCTACTGTGCCGGGGTAGATCTTGGATATGTCCCGCAGTCTGAGCGCAGTGCCGGCCAACCGGCTGTTTTCCGTAGTATCCGTATCCAATGTGGTCACCTCCTCGCCCCCTTTTCCGGGCTTGACAATAAACGGGTTAACCCCTGCGCAGGTCGGCTGAACGCTGGTGCGCCAGCAGCCCTTCCAAGCCGGCCAGGTGCGAGCAGGCTGCGGCCAGGCCGGCCGCGCCCTCTTTGGTTATCTTCTGGTAAGAGGCCACTTTCATAAACATACCTGCCCAGACACCGCTGGCAAAGCGGGAACAGCTCATGGTCGGCAGGATGTGATTCGTGCCGGAAATATAATCACCAAACGCTACCGGAGCGCTGGCGCCAATAAACAGTGAACCGTAGTTGTGCAGCCTGCCGGCCAGCTGGTCGTTTTCCCGCGTCTGCAGTTCCAGGTGCTCCGGGGCAAAATTGTCCGCAACCAGGGCGGCCTCGTCCAGGCTTTCCACCAAAATTACCTGGCCGTTTTCCTCCCACGCCTTTAAAGCCGCCGCGCCGGTTCCCAGGGTTTTGCTTTCAGCGATAACCGCCTCCTGTACTTTTTCCGCCAGGGCCAGGCTGGTTGTCACCAGAATCCCACGCGCGGTGGCATCGTGCTCACACTGGGCCAGCAGGTCACAGGCCACGACTGCCGGCGAGGCATCCTCATCCGCGATAATAAGCACTTCGCTGGGTCCGGCCAGGATGTCGATACCGACATCGCCGCTGACCTGCCTTTTAGCCTCGGTCACGTATACATTGCCCGGACCCACAATCATGTCAACCTCCCGCACCGCTGCAGTACCGTAGGTATAGGCGGCTACAGCCTGGGCGCCGCCCATGCAGTAGACTTCGTCAGCACCCGCGATATCCATGGCCACCAGTACGGCAGGATGGATACCGGAAAAGTTCTTGACCGGCGGTGAACAGGCCGCCACTCTTTTAACCCCGGCCACCCTGGCCGGGATAATGGACATCAGCGCTGAAGAAGGCAACGGGTACCTGCCGCCGGGAATGTACGCCCCGCAAGAGGAGATGGGAATCAGCCTGTGGCCGAGCACCACTCCCGGTGAGCTCTCATATTCCAGAGGCTGCAAACATTTAAGCTGCTGCTGCGCGAAAATCCTGATCCTGGTCGCAGCCAGCCGCAAAAACTCGACAGTCTCTCCGGACACCTGCCCGTACGCTTGCCTGATCTGGCCAGACGGCACTTTTAAATCAGTAATAGACACACCATCGTGGCGCAGGGTCAGATCCAGTACAGCCTGGTCACCCTCGCGCCGGACCGCCTCAATAATACCTGTAACAGCTTCCTTCACCTGTGCCAGATTTTTATTTGTGGCCCAGGCCGCTTCTTTTAAGATAATCATATTTTTTGATCCGCCTTAATTTTTGGATTTGCCTCTAAAACAATTCTGCCTTCATCGGCGTCTATATCGATATAATCCCCGTCATTAACAAGTTTATAAAATAAGCCGTCGGCCTTATCCACCAGCGGGACTTCCATAATAATAGCACTGGCCACCAGCACTGTGTCAGGGTGCTGGATGATCATCGCCGCCGGCCCCTTGCCCTGCCTGGCCAGTTGATAAAGGCCATCCGCCTGTACCACCGAACTGCCCTTGCCGCTGGGGAAAATCAGCACCTTGCCTGCTATGCTTCGCCCTTCCAGGGCGTGGTCTTTTTCAATAACCACGCCGGTCGCGGGCTCGACCAGATAAAAACAGATGTCATCGCTGGAAAAAAGCGCCTCGCCCCCAGCCCTGCCGCCGGCGATACGGTGGCAGTTGAAAGCGATCTTATCTTTCAAGGTCATCATGCTTTCCCCCTGACCGCGGCTTCAACACAATCCGGCAGGCTTCTGATCGCAAATTCCATATTCCTTCGCCTGGTGTAATAGGCGCATTTGGGTGAATCGGTGACCCCTTTTTTTCCGTACAGGTGGCGCCAGCAGGGTTGGTCTATGCAGGTGTCGTCTACAATGTGACCGCCGGCGTCTTCAATAATCTCCAGGTAACCCATGCGCCTGGCCAGTTCCCTGGTCAGGGAGGAAGTCAGCACCCAGAATTCCACTGAAAAATTTCTGCCGTCCAGCAGCCGGACGATCTCTCCCACCTGGGTAATGGTGAAGTGGGGACAGCCAAACATGACAAAATCAATTTTGCCTCCCCTGGCTGATATGGCATCGTGAATTTCTTTAAGATCCTGGTCGTTAACCACAACACTCCGCAGGGGTTTTTCACCGTGGAAGGCCGCCTCCAGGGTAGGAGCCTCAGGGGTTACTCCCACTATATGGTACAGGGAAACAGCGCCTGCGGTGTTTAACTGGGCGCCCAGGTTCATCAGCGACTCAGGGCTGATGACGGAGGGCATGCCGGTAAATACAGGAACACCCGGGCCTGTCTTTTTGGGCACGCAGTAACCAAGCAATTGATAGTCAAAATCATTTTTCAGCTCAGCTTTCACCTCTACCAAAACAGTTCCCCCTCGATTCTCATCCAGCAAAAAACCGTACAGGGGTGTACGACCCGTCACTGCCGCGCAAAGGGCGCTTTGGGCTGACTCCCGGTTGGTCCTGGCGCCGTAAACCGAATTAATATAGGGAGTGGCGCTGGACTCCGAATAAGCTGTTATTTCACCATAACGGGGAATGTTCTTTTCCAGATAAGGAGTGCAATTATAGGTAAGTGTCGCGCCAATAGCCTTGTAAGCGCTCCTGGTCCTTTTTAGCACTGCCGCGTCTTCAGGATTTACGACATTAACGTTCTGGAAATACTCCAGGTTAAAACCCGGATTTACTGTAGGAGATACCCGGCAGACGGCGCCACCTCCCACCACTTTTTCCACAAACCAGAGGTCGGCTTCCTGATTGCTCAGGGCTACATGCGCCCTGCTGATTTCCACCATTTTTTCAGCCCCGAAGGCTTCTCCTATGGCCACCAGCACCTTCATGGCGGTTGCTATCCCTGGGCCGAATTCACCGCAAAGCATGTCTTTTTCCTCAGATGTCAGATCCACCCAGCAACCCCCAATAAGCCAAATATATAATAATTAATAAGCTACCGGCTATGGCAGATGATCATTAATCTCCTTTAAAATAACGTTTCTGGCTGCTTCTTCAATGTGCAGCGCCAGTGCCGGGACGAGCTTCTCAGCATCTCTGGCCTCGATCAATTCAATAATGTCGAGGTGCTGCCTGACAGTATCCTCCACGTCCCCCAGCGCCTGGGCCGAGAGAAATTGATAGCGCAGAATCTTCTGGTTCACCAAACCCATGATTTCACGCAGCGGTACATTGTCACTTTTATCAATAATCATTCTGTGAAACATGTTATCCAGATTGCTGATTTGCTCCCAGGGGACTTCTCCCTGACGGTTTTGCTCAAGAATGGCCTGCCAGGCCTTTTTCATCCCGGCAATCTCATCATCGGCAATATTAACTATCACGGTCTTTGCCGCCAGGCACTCTAGCACCGCACGCATTTCGTATATGTCTTTTAATTCTTTTAAAGAAATATCTTTGACAAATACACCCCGGCCCGGTAAAATTTCCACCAAATCCTCCCTGGCCAGCTCCTTCAAAGCTTCACGCACGGGAGTCCTGCTCATTCCCAGCACACTGGCAAGCATATTTTCACTCAGCGTGTCACCGGGCTTAAACTTGGCGTAAATTATGGCTTCCTTAATCTGTTCATAAGCCGCCCTGGCCAGGTTGTATTTACCTTTCAGACGCAGTCCTTCAAGGCGGGCTACCAGATTCGACATTAAAACCTCCTTAGTAAAAGATGGTACTGCATACGGTATTTTGCCTGTATACAAGAGAAATACCACAAATACACTAAAATTCCTGCGTCAATATACTAATTTCTATTTGATCAGAGAATAAATGTCATATTTTTTGACGTGTGCTTCCAGTTAGGCCATGTGCTACAGTACTTACCATGGCAAAAAAAATAGGCGTGTAGCAAATTTTTCGATATATTTTTTAAGATGGTTTTTTATTCAGTGAAAGTTACTTGCCAAGGTCGGCTTCACTCTTACCGGCGTCAGGGATGAAAAGCCCCTGTCCGTATTTGTCCTTGCCGAATTCTCCAATAGTCTTCTGAGTGTCCGGGTTGATCATGAAATCAACAAAAGCCTTGGCACCATCTTTGTTTACCTTGCTGAATTTTTCCGGGTTCACCTGCATGACGTGATAAATGTTCAGCAGGGCTTTATCGCCTTCACTTAGGATTTCCAGCTTGAAATTGGCCTTCTGAGCCAGGTAAGTCGCCCTGTCGGACAAGGTATATCCTGCCTTTTCATTGGTTATGTTCAGGGTGGCGCCCATCCCTGTACCGCTCTGCTGGTACCAGGAACCCGCAGGTGTTATACCCGCTGCTTTCCAGACGGATAATTCCTTGGTGTGAGTGCCGGAATTATCCCCGCGGGACACAAAAGTGGATTTTTTGTCCGCTATCTTTTTGAAAGCGTCTACTGAAGTGCTACCCTTAATAGCGGCAGGGTCACCCGCCGGGCCGACAATGATAAAGTCGTTGTGCATCACCAGTTGATAGTTTATACCCACACCACTGTCAACCAGCGCTTTTTCAGCCGCTGGAGAGTGAACGAGTAGTACGTCTGCTTCGCCCTTATTGCCCATTTCCAGGGCTGCGCCGCTGCCGACTGAGATAATTTTAAGATTATATCCTGTTTTTTGCTCAAACATAGGTTTCAGCACATCAAGCAGCCCGCTGTCCTGGGTGCTGGTGGTGGTAGCCAGGATAAGATCCTTGACCTGCGGCTGACTTGCTTGTTGGGATGGCGCCTGCTGCTTGCCGCAACCCTGGATGATGCCAAGCATCAGGACCAATAACGCAATTACCACCGGCAGAGCAAATTTTTTTACCTTCATCTAAAATCCTCCTCTTGTTTTATGAGATTTTCTTTATGGTAGAGTCTTGTCTTAGACCGGCTGTTACCCCCCCTTTGAAAACAAATTGCCGGGCAAGCTACGAAAAAACACAGCTGGCCCGGCGTGGGAAGCCAAATCCAACTCTCCTTTTCGCAATGGAAGGCGCGCCGGTTTCCCTACGCACCCTGCCGGCCACCGTCCATAGCCTTGTGGCTTTAGGTCGTGTGGCTCGAAGAGTATAAATACGTTTTTAAACTATAAATACCGTATAATATGAATTTGCCATTTTATACAAAAATATTGCAAATATTACAAATTAATTAGTGCTATGGCTTCATAATTCACCTTTAAATAAAAAATTCCTGCGTCACTTTAACTGAATAGTCTTCAGCCATGACACCGTAGAAACAGGCGTAGTAAGACCGAAACCTGATCAAAAGAAACATGGGTATCATTAAATATATCACTTTATAATCAGGACAAATTTTATAAACATATTTTATAACTCCCATAAAAGGGAAAACGGGCAAGCTTTGTGAAAACAAAGCCAGCCCGGTAAAAATGACCAGGTCCAACTCTCCTTTTCACAATGGAAGGCGCACCAGTTTCCCGGAGCACCCTACCGGCCGGAAACCATAGCTTTTCGGCTTTAGGTCTCCTGACTCGAAGAGTACTATTCAAATATTTTAGTATTTAATCATATTGCAAATGTGTCTATTAATTAATTATTCTATTTAAAAAGCTAATCTCCTTTAAGAAAATGCATAAAAAACATTTCCTTGCAAAACGAAAAATCAAATTTTTAAAAAAAAGGACTTTGCCCGCATGTGAAGGGCAAAGTCACATCATTTATATATCTCCACAAGGGAGGCACAGCAATTTTATGATATTTCCCCACTGCCTGAAGTTATGCCTGAGATAAGTATTACCAGGCCAGCAGGACCTTTGTTAATTATATGAGATTCTGTTCCTAACTTACCTTCTCCACCTTAACAGCGCAAACCTTGTATTCGGGTATCTTGGAGATGGGGTCGCGCGCCGCGTTGGTAACCTTGTTGATCGGAACATCCGGGTACTGGAAGGAGGTGAATACCAGGCCCGGTGTGACCCTTTCGGAAATCTGAGCCGCCACTTCCACCTGGCCCCTCCGTGAGGTCACCCTTACTTTATCACCATCGCAGATGCCGAGTTTCTCAGCGTCCGCGCAGCTGATTTCCAGGTACTCAGTCGGATAGAACACTTCCAGGGCGCCGGTGCGCTGGGTCATGGTTCCAGTATGATAGTGGTATCTCCTGCGGCCCGTGCTCAGGACCATCGGATATTCAGCATCAGGCTGCTCAGCCGGCGGAATGTGCTCAACCGGTTGGAACTTGCCGAGGCCGCGGACGAACTTATTCGCATGCAGGAACTTGGTGCCCGGGTGATCTGGTGTCGGGCAGGGCCACTGCAGACCGCAAAGTTCCAACCTGTCGAATGAGATCCCGCCATAGGATGGAGTAACTTTGGCAATCTCGTTCATGATGCTTTCAGGTGAATCATAGCTCATCGGGTAGCCCATGGCTGTAGCAACGAGGCAGAGGATTTCCCAGTCAGGCTTGCTGTTGCCGATCGGCTCAATAGCCTTACGCACCAACTGGACCCGGCGCTCGGTATTGCTGAAAGTACCGTCTTTCTCGGCAAAGCTTGCGGCCGGCAGAACCACGTCAGCCAGCTGCGCCGTCTCGGTCAGGAAGATGTCCTGTACAACCAGGAAGTCCAGGCTTTTCAGTTCGTGCACAACCTGGTTGGCATCGGGGTCGGACAGTACAGGGTTCTCACCAAGGATGTACATAGCCTTGACAGTCTTGCCGGCTGCTTCTACCATCTCACCCACGGTCAGGCCAGGCTTGTCAGGCATTTTGTCCACATTCCAGAACTTGGCAAACTTTTCACGGTTTGCTTCAACCGCTACAGGCTGGTAAGCGGGGAAGACAACAGGCAACGCGCCCATATCGCAGGCGCCCTGAACGTTGTTCTGGCCGCGCAGTGGGTTAACTCCACTGGACTCTTTACCAATATGGCCGGTGAGCATAGCCAGGTTAGTGGTGGAAAAAACGTTATGGGTTCCACAGGTGTGTTGGGTAATACCCATGGTATATAGGATTGTAGAGTTTTTAGCCAAGGCGTAGCCGCGTGCTACCTCGCGGATAACATCGGCCGGCACACCGGTAATCCCGGAAACATAATCAGGCGTATACTTGGCAACAGTTTGCTTGAACGCTTCAAAATCTTCGGTGCGCTCTTCTACGAACTGCTTATTATACAAGTCTTCTTCGATAATAACGTTGGCCAAACCATTAAACAGGGCAATATCAGTGCCCGGTTTTAACTGCAGGTGATATTGCGCCAACTTGGCTGAATCAGTAAGCCTCGGGTCTATTACTGCCAGGGTGCCTCCATTTGCAACTGCCTTCTTGATCTTGATGCCAATAATCGGGTGTGCGTCAAATGTGTTGGTACCAGCTGCCAGAATGAAATCTGCATCAGCAATTTCTCCAATAGAGTTGGTCATTGCTCCGCTCCCAAACGCTGCCCCCAGACCGGCGACAGTAGGAGCGTGTCAGAGACGTGCGCAGTGGTCGATATTATTGGTACCGATCACCGCGCGGGCCAGTTTGTTCATTAAATAGTTTTCTTCGTTGGTAACACGGGCGGAAGAAAGAAGAGCAACAGCATCGGGGCCGAAGGTATCTTTCGCTGCGCCCAGTTTTTTCGCCACCAAACCGATAGCCTCATCCCAGGTAGCCTT
>JBAZQW010000058.1:0-11039 GCA_041645005.1 Desulfotomaculaceae bacterium
CTCAACACCAGACAGCGCTATAATCTGCTCGACACCCTGCTGCCGGGGGCGTCGCTGCATACCCCCACCCACGAGCTGCTCTATCTTGGCCAGCATGAGGGACTTTACTACGTAATTCACGATATCACCTCATACGGCAATGCCAACCAGCCAAATCCCGACGGCACCCTGGGGAAAATAGTGCTGAACAGAGTTGCGGTTACAGACCTGTCCCTGCCCAGAAGGAACGGCATGCTGTTTATAGACTCCCTCACAGGCGGAAAACAGATTGAGACAAAGGGTGGGTCAAACGATTCCTCAAATAACTATAACGTGAGTGTGTTCTTAAACGGCAGCCAGGTGGCTTTTCCGGACCAGAAGCCTTTTATCGATCAGTCCGCTGGCAGGGTTTTGGTGCCGGTGCGTTTTGTTTCAGAAGCGTTGGGAGCGAAAGTTCAGTGGGTGCAACAGGAGCAAAAAATAGTGATTAATAAGGGCGGTAAGCAGATAATTTTATATGTGGGGGAAAAGGACGTTTCTGTTAACGGCCAGAAATATACCCTGGATGTTGCTGTAAGACTTGTTAACGACAGGACAATGGTGCCTTTGAGATTTGTCAGTGAAGCGCTGGGCGCCGGGGTAAAATGGACGGGGTACGGCAGCGGCGGAAGGGTGGATATCACCGAATAAGAAGGTGTATAAAGGAATAATCAAAAGAGCCTTCGGGCTTTTTTTTATGGGCTGAAAGCATGCTAAGGAAGGAATTACCACCAACTGGCTCAAAGGTTTCCGGTAATATATAGAGAAGTCTTCCATAGCAATTTATGCAAAGAACCTCAGAAAAAGGGGAGATTGCTGTGAAGCGGAAAACAGTTGCTCTGGCAGCTTTTATGGTCATAATTATTACGCTGTTCGTATTTTCAACTCCAGCGGCAGACTCAACATCACCGTACCAAATATACATAATTCAAAAAGGTGACACTTTGTTTTCCATAGGAAAGAAATTTACAATACCTGTTGATGAACTTAAAACGGCGAACTGCCTGCTTTCGGATACAATTATCGCCGGGCATGGACTGTGGATCCCCTCCACAGGCAGCAAAGGCACACTGAGCAGCAGGTTTATTCTCGGCTTTTACGTTGACAGGGAGGGAAGCCAACCCGGCTCTTATGACCGGATGCTGACGAACAGCAGCCAGATCAGCGCTGCTGCTCCCTTTTGGTACAGGCTGGCGCCGGATAGCCCCACTGAAGTTCAGGAGCAACATACCGCCGATGAAACTTCACCCGTTGATCTAAAAGATATCATAAGCGCAGCCCACCAAAATAATATTCAGATGCTGGCTTTAGTACATAACCTGATCTATCCCGGGCAGGTTGACGGCGCTGGCCTGGCCGCAAAGATGCTCGCCACTGCGGAAACCAGGAATATGTTCATTAACCGGTTGGAAGATTTGATCAAGGAATACGGATATGATGGCATAAACCTGGATATCGAAAGAATCAATTTGGATGACAGGGAAAAGTTCTCTTTACTGGTAAAGGAGTTGTATCAGCGGCTTGACCGGCAGGGGTTTAAAGTTACGGTTTGTGTCCCGGCCAAAACGCGTGACGACATTACCAGCGCCTGGTCCGGCCCTTTTGACTATAAGGAGATAGGCCGTTATGCCCATTATGTAATCATCATGACTTACGATGAGCACGGATATGACAGCGGGCCGGGGCCGATTGCTTCCAGCGACTGGGTCAGGGATGTGGCCAGGTACGCTGTTGCAAATATTCCAACGGAAAAGATACTTTTGGGAATACCCGGCTACGGGTTTGACTGGGTACAGCAGAAGCCGCCCAGGTATATTTCATTTGCGCAGGCATCTGCGCTGGCCGCCTCTCAGGGTGTGGGTATTATGTGGGACAATGGGGGGAAGGCGCCATACTTTACATACAGTGACATAGACCAGCAGGAACACCAGGTCTGGTTTGAAAACGCCTCCAGCCTTTCCCATAAGCTGGATGTCGTCGAAGAGTTCAACCTGAGAGGAATTGCCATCTGGAGGCTTGGCCTGGAAGACCCGGCAGACTGGGAAGTTTTGAACAGCAAAATAAAAGCCGAGAAGAAACAGCAAACCGGCTGATTGCATTTACATTATTTACCTAGCAAGTGGGGACGGTTCTTGCCTTGCTAATTAGCAAGGCAAGAACCGTCCCCACTTGCTAGGCAGTCACGGCATATGGCCTGGCAGTTGCTTAGAACAGGCGGACTGTTGGCATCTATAGGGACGACATCCCAACCACCGGGCAGGTCAATGCCTCTCATGTTAAAGGTAAGATGATTGTTGCACCTTCCATAGTGCTTATGACTATTATTCACGCATTCGCACTCACCATCTGAACGGATAAACGCGGCTCGTGCAACATCCTCCGGGAAAGACATCGGCATCCAATTCACCTCCTGAACGGCATATAAAAGCAAGATTCTATGCTATACTATGATTAATAGGACAAAATATTTTGCTATAAAAAGTGGTTGAAAGCATAGTGCTCTCAACCACTTTTGTTTGTTTTAACGGCATTTCTCCGGCACCCTGACCACCGCTCCCGTGCTGGCGGAGGTAACCATCGCCGCATAGCGGGCCAGGTAGCTCTTGCCGGTCACTTTCGGAGCGGGCGGCTGCCAGTTGCTCCGGCGGGTGGCCAGCTCTTCATCAGTAATTTTAACATTCAAAATCCGTTTGGGTATATCGATCTCAATGATGTCGCCTTCCTGTACCAGGGCTATAGGTCCGCCCTCGGAAGCTTCGGGTGATACGTGGCCGATACTGGCGCCGCGGGTGCCCCCGGAAAAACGGCCGTCAGTGATCAGCGCCACATCCTTGTCAAGCCCCATGCCGGAGATTGATGAGGTGGGGCTCAGCATTTCGCGCATGCCCGGGCCGCCCTTGGGCCCCTCGTAGCGTATGATTATCACGTCGCCCTTATTGATCTGGCTGTCCATTATAGCGGCAAAAGCCTCTTCCTCGCTGTCAAACACCCGGGCCGGGCCGCTGTGCGACAGCATTTCCTTGGCTACAGCCGACTGCTTCACCACAGCTCCGTCCGGCGCCAGGTTGCCCCTTAAAATGGCGATGCCACCCTCTCTGGTGTAGGGATTATCCATGGTGCGAATCACTTCGGCATCTCGCACCACCGCCTGGCTGATGTTCTCACCAAGCGATTTCCCGGTGACCGTTTTTTCATCCAATTTGAGCAGCCCGTGCTCACTGAGCTGTTTCAGAACGGCGGAGATGCCGCCGGCACCGTAAAGGTTAAACAGCCGGTGCGTGCCGCCGGGGCTCAGCTTGCAGATATTCGGGACGCGGGCGCTGATTTCATCAAAGTCTTCCAGCTTTAGCGGCACTTCGGCCTCGTCGGCGATGGCCAGGAGGTGCAGGACCGTGTTACTGGAGCCGCCGATAGCCATATCCAGTGCTATGGAGTTGTGAAAGGCGTTTAAAGTCAGGATATCACGCGGGCGGATGTTGTCCCTGACCATCTGTACGGCCTGCTGGCCGGCCAGCTTGGCCAGAGCCTTGCGCTGCCCGTACGGGGCCGGGATGGTGCCGTTGCCCGGCAGTCCTATGCCGAGCGCCTCGACCAGGCAGTTCATGGAGTTGGCGGTGAAAAGCCCCGCGCAGCTGCCGCAGGTTGGGCAGGCGCTCATCTCCATCTCTGTCATTTCCGCCTCGCTGATTTTACCCGCGGCGTAAGCTCCCACGGCTTCAAAAAGAGGCCGCACGAGGTCCGCTTCCTGGCCGGCGTAGTTGCCGGTCAGCATTGGCCCGCCGCTGACGTAGACGGACGGTATGTTGAGCCTGCATGCCGCCATGAGCATGCCAGGCACGATCTTGTCACAGTTGCCGATGAGTACCAGTCCGTCAAACTTGTGAGCCACCGCCATGGTCTCAATTGAATCAGCAATCAGTTCGCGGCTGGCCAGAGGGTATTTCATACCATCGTGGTTCATGGCGATCCCGTCACAAATGCCTATCACCGGGAATTCAATCGGTGTGCCGCCCCCGGCGGCCACGCCCAGTTTAGCTGCCTGGGCCAGATCCCGCAGGTGAACGTGTCCGGGGATAATCTCGTTAAAAGCGTTGACAATACCGATCAACGGCTTCTTCAAGTCGTCCGGGGTATAGCCCATGGCATAAAAGAGGGATCTGTGCGGCGCCCGGGCTACCCCCCGGGTTACCTGTTCACTGGGTAAGGAAAAATTATCTTTATTCATACGTGAGCCTCCTTTTAAGGATTACCTCATCTATTTTAACATGTTTCGGACAAACTGTGTAAGGGAAGTTGTCATACTATTAAGTTATCTGCCTGGACAGCTCTTTGTTTTTCAATCACATTTTCATGAAGACATTTTACACCCGCCTATGATATAGAAAAACCGCCCGTTTATTTACAACCATTCACTTTCAAGATAAAATATTCTTAGCCCAGTGCTTACCAGGGATGTGTCAGCATGAAGGAGTACGAAAAGCCCGAACTTATTGAGTATGATAGCTTAATAAATACAACAGGTATGCCTGCCGGGCTGAGTGGCGGCCCGCCCATTATACATTAGAGCTGGTAACAGCTCTTTTTGTTTTTTTGTTTGATATCGCACGGAATTTTGATTAAGATAAATTCATAGCAGGGAGGAGGGACCATGTGAGCGATAATAATTTTATCAAGTTTTTAGGCACAGCCGGAGCCAGGTTTGTGATGGCCAAACAGCTCAGATCTTCCGCGGGGACGTTTCTTTCAATGAAAGGTCAAAACATTATGCTGGACCCTGGTCCCGGCGCGCTGGTCAGGATGGCTTCCTCCAGGCCAAAGATAGATGTCGCAAAACTGGACGCGATAATTCTCACCCATGCCCATATTGACCACAGTAATGACGCGAATGTGCTGATCGACTCCATGACCGGTGGGGGACTGACCAGGCGCGGGGTATTGTTTGCGCCGTGGGAGTGCCTTTACGGTGAAGATTCTGTTATTCTAAAATACCTGCGGGGCTTTTTAGAGGATATCGTGGTGCTGGAGGGAAACAAGGATTACCGGCTGGGCGACCTGTCATTTTCCACTTCAGCAAGGCATCAGCATGCTGTGGAGACCTACGGCATTAAATTCAATTTGGATGACTTGATGGTTTCGTTCATGGTTGACACCAGGTTCTTTCCGGAACTGCCGCAAAGCTACGAAGACACGGATGTGCTGGTAATCAATGTGGTGCGGCACGTCGCGCACCAGAACAGCAGGATCATGCACCTGAGTATGGACGATGTCAGAACCATTATTGCCGGGCTAAAGCCCAAGAAGGTGTTCTTGACGCACTTCGGCATGACCATGCTGAAAGCCAAACCCTGGGAACTGGCGCGCCAATTGACGGTCGATCTGGGCGTCGAAGTGACCGCCGCCTCTGACGGCCTGACCGTGCAACTGTAGGGTAAATAACTTAGAATAACTTAAGCTTAGTGTACCTGGTACCTAAGTTATTCAGTTATTTACCGTCAAAAGAACCAAAAGGCCGCCCCTGACGTCAAAAAGATTAGATACCTGATAAGGAGATGATTCAATGATGGTTAGAACAAGGCTTTATCTGTATCTTGCAATACTGATGTTAACACTGCTGTTTATCCCGGCAGTTGCTTCCGCCGCCCAGGTGCTGGATGAAAACAGCAGCGGCGAGGTGGTGGTAATCGTCGAGGGACAGTCGCTGAAATTAAGCCTGCCCAGCAATCCTTCCACCGGTTTTTCATGGCAGTACTTTCCGGAGCCTGATAGCAGCATTTTAAAGGAGACGGGACATGAATACCGGGGAGGAGAATCAAACCTGATTGGCGCCGGAGGCCGGGAATACTGGACTTTCCAGGCTGCCGGCACAGGCTCGGTCACGCTTTCCCTCGCTTATATGCGGCTGTGGGAAAGCCGCATGCCGGAGAAAATATTCAAGTTGGAGATTAAAGTCTCTCCCCAGGTTAGAGTCCTGCTGGACGGCAAGGCCCTGGATTTTGACGTGCCGCCAGTCATAGAAGAAGGCCGGACCCTGGTTCCCCTGAGGGCTCTCTTTGAAGCGCTCGGCGCGGAAGTGATCTGGAACCCTGAAACGCGGCAGGTTACTGCCCAAAAAGAGGGCCTAACCCTGGAACTTACAGTTGGGAGCAGTGAGGCTTACTGGAAGGGCCCCAAAGACGGGCATGTGGTATCTTTGGAAGTGCCTCCCATTATTATCGGCGGCAGGGTCCTGGCGCCGCTGCGTTTCGTGAGTGAGGCGCTGGGCGACCGGGTTGACTGGGATGAAGCCACCCGCACCGTGCGCATCACCAGTTATATTTAATAAACGTAGGTGCGATTTCAATCGCACAAACTACAAGAGAAAAGACAAGAGAATTAAATTTGTCAACAAGGTTAGCGGGGTATAAATAAATAATTGCGTTTACAGGTTAATCTGGTATAATCATCGTAAGACCTTTAAAGGGGGGACAAGCATGTTTTCAGGAGCATTTCAGCCCTTGCATCTGATTCTTATACTGGTAGTGGTTTTAATCCTTTTCGGACCCGGCAAGCTGCCCGATGTCGGCAAGGCCATAGGCAAGACTATACGTGAATTTAAGCGTTCCACGCAGGCTGATATTGAAGAGCAGGAAGAAGTAAAGGCAAAGGACCAGGTGGCCAAGGCCCAGACCCAGAAATAAGCAAGTAGAAAATATGAGTCAAAAGATTAATCTAATGACTATTTAAAACAGCTCGCCGTTTTTTGGCGGGTTTTTGCTTTTGCATATAAAATGTTATTGGGCCAGCTTGGTCAGGTCCTCTACCCGGTAAGGCTCAACCAGGTAGCGTCAGTCGGACCGAGGGTTCCGAGATTATCCAGCTTTTTGGCCGGGGGTGCGTCTGAAGGGTATGGCTACAGTCTGAAGCGCAGCAGCGCTTTGTTTGGTGACGATGCGCCGGAGTACCTGGATAAAGTGGAAACTTTGAACATTTTCGGCATCCGGGCCGATTACATGCGTCAGTTCAAGGAATATCTGGAGGAAGAGTGGCTGCCCAAGGATGATGACTGGCAGGATTTTGTCTTTAACCTTTTATTTGCAGGAAATTATCATGATCTAATAGAAGTGTACGCCATAATCATCATGAAAGATGTGATGGAGTGATTGATGCATGGGGAATTCTGTTAATGAGCAATTAAGGGCAACAAATGAAATACAGATGGGGGAAATTATTTTGCATAACAAACGTAACCAAAACCCATCGCTGCAGTTGTTACTATTGGCCCTAGCGTTAATTGTTTGTGTCTTTTTAGCCCTGGTTGTAAACGTCCATTATGGAATTGACATTGTATATACCCACTTATTTTATATACCGATTATCATGGCAGGAGTTTGGTATCATCGTTGGGCTTTGTTAATAGCTGGAGGACTGGGCGCGGTACACATTAGTTGCGATTATGTAATTAACCAAGGCCTGACAAGCAGCTCTTTGCTGAGGACGGGCATGTTTCTAGGAATTGCCTTGGTAGTAGGGCTGCTGAGCGAAAAGCGGGATTTGCTTTACCAGGAACTACAAAAAACCAACAATGCCATTAAAGAAACAGAAATTAAGTATAAAACCGTAGCCGAGTTTGCTTATGATTGGGAAACGTGGGAAGATGAGACGGGTCAACTAAAGTACATTTCTCTTGCTTGTGAAAGAACCTCTGGTTATACAGTAAATGAATTTTCGGAAAATGAATCTCTCTTTGCTTCATTAATTTTAGAGGAGGATCAAGAGAGGTGGGCAAATCATAGACATGACATTGAATTTAATAAAGGAATACATTCTGAACAATTTCGAATAAGAAATAAAAATGGGAAGATTGTTTGGATAGAGCACACATGTAGACCAGTAATAGATAAAAATGGTATTTATTTAGGTTATCGTGCTAATAATCGTGACATCACCGAACGCAAGCAGGCAGAAGAAGAAATTATAGAAAGTAAAAACTTCTTGGCGACCTTGCTGGAATCTATTCCAGCGCCGGTATTCTATAAGGACATTGATGGCCGATATTTAGGATTTAATCGGGCCTTCGAGGACTTCTTCGGTAAGACAAAGGACGAGATGATCGGCAAGAGCGTTTTCGACATCAACCCAGTCAAATTGGCTAGAATCTACCATGCCAAGGATGTGGAGTTATTCGAACGACCGGGAACCCAGACATATGAGACCCAGGTCATGGACGCGCGAGGCGTTTTGCATGATGTTGTCTTCTACAAAGCCACCATGGTCAACTTTCGTGGCAAAGCCACCGGGTTAATCGGCACTGTGTTGGACATCACTGATCGTAAACAGGCAGAGGAACAGCTCCTAAAAAGCGAAGAAAGATACCGGACTGTCTTTGAAAATACCGGAACCGTAATGTTAGTCATCGAGGAGGACATAACCATATCTCTGGCAAATACGGAGGCTGAAAAGCTCTTTGGCTATTCCAGAGAGGAATTGGAAGGCATGAAAAAATGGTCAGAATTTATTACAAAAGAAGACTTGGAGAGAATAGAAGAACACCACCGCCTGCGGATAATAGATCCGGCTAGTGTGCCAACAGTTTATGAATTTAATTTGATTAATAGACAAGGTGCTGTTAGGAACATCTCCATGCTTGTTGCCATAATCCCGGGAACAAAAAAGAGCGTGGTATCTCTTTTGGACGTCACCAAACGCAAGGAGGCAGAAAGGAAGCTCCAGGAGGCCAATCAAAAATTGGCCATCTGGGTTAGCGAACTCGAAGAGAGAACCGCGGAGATGAGCCAGTTGAGCGAAATGGGTGAGCAGCTCCAAAGCTGTCAAAGCATTGAGGAGGCCTGTGCCATTAGCGCCCAGTATATCCAGAAGCTATTCCCTGCCAGTCAGGGCGCTTTATATCTGATTAACCCTGCCAAGGATCTCGCCGAGGCGGTTGAAATGTGGGGTGATTCTACTTCCACCGAGAAGATGTTTATGCCATTGAATTGTTGGGCTATACGGCGCGGCCGGCCACATCTGGTTGATGACTCCCACCCGGGACTGCTATGCGGACATATTACTGGCTCGCAAGCCGGCCAATATCTCTGTGTGCCGATGATGGTCCACGGTGAAGCCATGGGAATACTGCACTTGAACCACACGGCGCCTGAGCAGGATCAACAGAAATCAACGGATAGAAGACTATACAGCGAGCACGAAATCCAACTGGCCTTGGCGGTAGCCGATCAGATGGCCCTGGCCATAGGTAATCTGAGACTCCGGGAGACATTGCGCCAGCAGTCGATCCGGGATATTCTTACCGGCCTCTTCAACCGGCGCCATATGGAAGAATCCCTGGCAAGAGAGCTGCGCCGGGCGGAGAGGGAGAAAAAACCGGTAGGGGTGATCATGTTTGACATCGACCATTTCAAGGATTTCAACGACCTCTTTGGGCACGACGGAGGGGATGCTTTGCTCCGTGAGCTGGGAGCATTCTTGAATACCCATACCCGAGGGGGCGATATCGTCTCCCGTTACGGTGGAGAGGAGTTCGTATCGGTGTTCCCGGGTGCTGCCCTGGAGGATACCAGGCTTCGGGCTGAGGAACTGCGCCAGGGAGTGAAAGAGCTCCTGGTATACCACCTGGGTAAACCACTTGGAAAGATTACCATCTCCTTTGGAGTCGCCGCCTTTCCTGAGCACGGCTTGACCAACGAGGAGATCTTGAAAAAAGCCGACACCGCCCTCTACCGCGCTAAAAGCGAAGGAAGAGACCGGGTGGTCGTTGCTTCAACTATTGGGTAGCAACGTTAGCGTCAAATAGCCCACCTTTTCCGCAAGGTGAGCTATTTGACGCTTATACATGAACTGCCAGGGCGTTATATCTCACGCTCTGGCTTTTTGGTTTTTTGGGAGAAATAATCGAATGGATGTTTTGGTCATAGACATTGTTGCGTTGTAACTTGTATGGCGGTATCATAAAAAATTTGTAAAGATTTGGTTTATTTTTGGTAATATAGCAGGATTAGCCGTAAAATAGTCGAAAATTTTAACAGATTTAAAAATTCTTTATGGAAATGCCAAGAATTACAGGCAAGAAAAGGAGTGGAGAACAGTAAAACGATATGCAAGCATCTTTAGAGGTCTGATGTGTGGGTTGGGTGTGATGCTGATTTCACTCGTGTTATGTCTGAATGTGTCTGTAGCGGCCGAAACGACACCGCCTCCACTGGAGTTTGTTGACAACCGGGACTCTGTGGTATACCGGGTGGACGACTTGATGAATATAGGGCTAAACGTCGGATTGGCCAACAACACAGACAAACCGCTGTCCGTGCTGGTCAGCCTGGTGGACCCGGTGTCGGACGCAGGTAATCGCCTTGAAATTGGTGCTTCGCATCTGGTATCGACGACTGTCGTGGAGGTGCCGGCAAGGTCCGTGACCACTGCCAGGCTCGGTGCGGAGGCCGGCAGCAAGGTGGAAGCAGGCAGGTATACCGCCTTACTGGTGGCCAGTGACGGCCAGGGTATATTAATCCGGAAAAAGGTGACTATCGTTCAAAGAGATCCAATCTGGCCAAGACCGACGCTATGCATCTTGTTTGGTGTATTCATCTCATACGTTTTGACCAAATTTAGAACCAGCTGGAAACCCGGCCATCTCATAGAGGTCCGCCGGATCAACCTTTACGAGAAAATCAAGGATGACTTCAATGGATTTGAAGCGGATCATTCCGAAAAGCCATATGTGGGCTTCAGCATTGTCAAGCGTGCCCACGAACTACTGGAAGACGTGAAGTTAGAGACTAAACAAGATCAGTTGAAAGAAGCAGAGACCCATCTTCAAAAAGTCGAGGCATTATTTCAAAGCTTCCGGCAGTTTCGTGCCGACCAGGTGCTTGGACTTTACCGTGGTTATGAAAGACTTAAAAAGTTACTTAAAAGTGGTACGGAAACATACACTCCCCATCTAATGGGTCAAACCATTGCACTGCTTACGGGCTATGAGTTCCCAAGTGACGAACAGTTGAAAAAGAGGCAGTCCGATATGCTGA
>JBAZQW010000059.1:0-10993 GCA_041645005.1 Desulfotomaculaceae bacterium
GCCTGTCGATCAGAGAGGTTGCCAGAGAGAAGCAGGAACGGGAATTCCGTGATTTTAGTAACGTCAAAACTCAGGAAAACACCGATGTGGTTACTATTGGTGATATGGTGGGAAACCTTTTCGAAAAAAAGGATACTGAATAAAACGCGGCGATAAGCCGCTTTTTTTTTGCCGCACAACAACGCCATCCGGTTAAAATCGGAGGCTTTTTTTTGTATAATTTTAGTCCGAATGGACAGCCTAATTCATGATATTTCCAAGGATGAGGAGGTTTAAAATATGGACCAGAATAATATCGGCATAATAATTTTAATCGTTGCGTCAGTGGTAATTTACCTGGGCTTGGCCCAGCGGGCGCTGGACCGGATGAGGCTGTCAGACAGGGGCGCCCTGTTAGTTATAGGGGCTATAATAGTCGGAAGCTATATAAATATACCCCTTCCCTTTCTTCCATTTAATACTTCTTTCAATGTAGGCGGCGCTCTGGTGCCGGTAGGGCTGGCAATCTACCTTTTAGTCAGAGCCGGCAGCGGCAAGGAATGGATCAGGGCACTGGTGGGAGCTGCGGCAACGGCGGTTGTGGTTTACGTTATAGGCTCTCTTGTCAATACAGGGACGACCATGGAACCGGCGGGGCGCTACGCCGTAATTGATCCCATTTATCTTTATCCACTCGTGGGCGGTATTGTCGCTTATCTCATCGGCAGATCGCGGAGAGGCGCTTTCATAGCCGCAACCCTGGGTGTGCTCCTGGTTGATGTTTTTCACTACATCTGGCTTCTAAATCAAGGCGCGCCCGGAAGCTATACGGTAAGCATCGGTGGCGCCGGAGCATTTGACACCATAGTCCTGGCGGGCATAGTCGCGGTGATCCTGGCAGAGCTCGTTGGTGAATCATTGGAAAGGCTGTCAGGTGGTCCCAGCACAAAAGGACGCCCGCGAGAATTGGTGAAAGGATTGAAAAAGCCGGGCCCGGATAGTGACAGAGATATAAGCAGTGACCAGGAAAAAGCACAGGATGCAAGGGTAAAGGAGATGGAAAACGATGAATAGGAATAGGCTAAAAATCATTTATTATGGATTTTTGCTACTGGCGGGTGTCTCCTTAATTTATTACGGCGCTGCCAGGAACGTGAATTTATATCCAGCCTTAACCACGGCAGGATTCTTTAATAAGGAGAGCCCGGATCACCTCTCCGGAAAATACACAACCATTGTCGACGAACAGGGTAATACGTTGAGTATGATGTCCAGGACCACTTATGTGGGAGACGAGCTTTACACCTCGGAAGGAAACAGCTACCGGGTCTACAAAGTTGAGGGCGACCGGGCCGAGGCCAGATTTCTGGGCGTTGATCCCCAGATAGTGGCATATAGCGAACTATACGCCAGGCAGGAAGTGCCGGTTAGCACAAATCTGGCTGAGCAGAAAAAAAGGAGTATCGCCATTTATCATTCCCACACCGATGAGTCTTACGTGCCTTCAGACGGAACTGAAGCGATCCCCTTTAAAGGCGGTATCTACCAGGTGGGCAAGGCTATGGTGGATAAGCTGCAGAGCAAGGGAGTAGCGGTTAATTACGACCAGACCGCTCATGACCCGCATGACAATAACGCCTATGTGCGTTCCCGCCGGACTGCGGCAAATTTACTTAAGACAGGTCCCGCCGCCATTTTTGACGTGCACCGGGACGGTGTGCCCGACCCCAATTATTACCGTGCGGAAATAGAGGGCAAGAATGTGGCTAAACTGCGTCTGGTTGTGGGCAGGGAAAATCCCCGCATGGACGCCAATATGGACTTTGCCAAGCGGATGATGGCCGCGGCCAACGATATGCACGCGAGGGTAGTCAAGGAGATTTTTGTGGGTAAAGGTGATTACAACCAGGATCTGACTTCGACGGCCCTTTTAATCGAGGCCGGTACCCACACCAACACCAAAGAAGAAGCCGAGCGGGGTATGTCATTATTTACTGAGGCTGTCCCAGCTGTGCTCGGGGTAACCGGAGCGCCGGCGGCAGCTCCTACGGCCAAGTCGCCTGCGGCAGGGGGCGGCAGCTGGAAAGCTGTGGGCTGGATTTTAGGCATCACTCTGGTTTTAGGGCTGGGTTATCTCTTGATTACTTCGGGAAGTACGGCCAATATGAAAAAGAACATGTCTAACTTCGGCAGGGAGATTACCGGACTGTTCAGCCAGCGCGGGGCCGCCCGCAAGCCCGGCATGCGCGAAAGGGGCGAAAATGACAGTGACAAACAAGAATAAAGCCTCAGGGGCACACGATGCTAAACTACATGCCTGACTACCTTATTGTCATATTATCCGGTGTACTGGCTGGCACAGTCGCCCGCACAGCTATGCTCAGGATTGACTACCGGCAGTACCCGGGTTACCCGCACGGCTTTCTGGCGCACTTTCTACTGGGGCTGATCGCCTCGGCGCTGGGAGCCGTGGCTGTTCCGGCCATTATGAAGCCGGACTTTGCGGCTGTAACCTTTCTGGCCCTGGCCGCGCAGCAGTTCCGGGAAATCAGAAACATGGAGCGCCGGACGCTGGAAAGCCTGGAAAGAAGCGAGTTGGTCAAAAGGGGCCTGGATTATATTGAAGGGATCGCCAGGACCTTTGAAGCCAGAAACTACCTGGTGATGGGGGCATCTTTCGCTACCAGCTTGGCTGTCCAGTTCGGCGGCCTGATTACCGGTGTTTTTGTAGCCGGTCTGGCGCTGCTGGCCTGCTTTCATTTTATGTCCGGTGAGGTTATCGGCGATATCTGCGATGTTGTCCCCGCCACTCTTAGTTTTAAAGGGCCGGTCCTGATGGTGGATGAAATAGGGATTATGAATGTCGGCTTGCAATCCATGCGGGAAAAAATTTTAAAGGACGGCCTGGCTGTCAAAATCAAGCCCAAAGACGGCAACGCCAGGGCCGCCGTGCACGATATCGGCCAGCGCAGCGCAATGGCTTTTACCGCCGCGGTGATCCTGGGGACAAAAAAAGATATAGATATTCCCGAATTCACGCCGCTGGCCAGAAAAAATCCGGATACCGGTGAGGTGGGTCTTTACGTTTTACCGGTAGAAAAGGATCTAAAGCAACTCATCGCTGCCGTCAAACTAACTCCCGTGCTGGAAAGCGCCAGAAGCAAGCCTTTAAAGGCAGGCCCATCAATTAAGGCGGCGAAGAAAAAGGTGGAATAGTCATTGGACGAAAAGGCTTCAGGCATTATTTTAGCTATAGTTGCCCTGAATAAGGAACAGGTCAGCGGGGGAGCGCCTATTTTTTTTGCCCGGGATAAAGCGGAACAGGAGCGCACAGCCAATTATTTAGCCAGAATTTTTGACGCGATGGTGCATGATTTAGAGAACGGCAGCTACATTTTGGTCAGGCATTGAGGTGAGCCAATGAAAATTATATATCACTGTTACGGTGGGGCCCATTCATCAGTAACCGCCGCGTCTATTCACCTGGGCATACTGCCTATGGATTATGTCCCCGACCGGCAAATGTTCTGGCGGCTACCGCTTTATGACCGGCAGGACGCCGACGAGCACGGGCATATTTATTTCATGGGCATCGATGAATTTGGCCATGAAGTTTACCTTACGGCGCGGCGAAGCCGGCCATTGGTTTTAGAAAAATTATTTGCAGGCATGGCCAGTATTTTTGATATCCCAAAAGAAGACTACCTTCTAGTTAATGTTATGGAGCAGGTTAATCTGACTATGAAATTCGGAGGATTCATCTCGCGTCGGTGGGGGTTGATCAGGTTTGGGCGCCCTATCGTAACTCTGGGAACCCAGGCCGCGTATTTTCGGGTGGTCGAACTTGTGCGAAAAATAAAAAGCCAGGTGGGTAAAGACAGTGAAAAGGATTCTGTACTTCAGCGACAGCAAACTGCCTCTGGCCGCGCTGGCCGGAGCGATACACACGGGGCGGCTGCCCGCGGGGGGAGATCCGGGCCAAAGCCAGTTGTGGGGCCAGCCGTTTTTGAATATAAAAAACGGGGAGGGTAAAATAGTTTCCCTGGGAGATGATGAGCAGGGAAATAAAATATATGCCCTTTCTGTTAAGGGTGAGCGGGGCATGGTCTATCGCCTGGTTGACAGCTTTCTCAGCATTTACAACATACCGGATGGCGAACTGAACCTGGTTAACAGCGGGGTCAGGGATAATGTGTATCTGCTGGCAGGCAGATTGTTATGCGGCTCCAAGTTACTTGCCCCTATCGGCTACTCTCTGGCCATGGTAGGGATCAGAAAATTATACGGCAGGCTTACGCAGTGGGTGCTGGATGTGAAAACCGCACAGTCAAATCTTCCTTGACTATATAATGGAAATTATAGATAATTGTTTAGAGTAAACGCGGGAGGTATGCCCCATATGAAAAACAGGGGGCTGAAAGTCTGTCTGGTCAAACCGGAAAGCATCGCCGCAGAGCTAGGGCTTGAACCCGGGGATTGGATAATATCAATAAACGGTGAGCCTTTACAGGACTTAATTGATTTTCGCTTTTGGGAGTCCGAAGAGAAATTAAGTATTGATGTAAAAAAAGCTGGCGGCGCGGCATGGATTCTTGATGTTGAGAAGGACTACGACCAGTGCCTGGGGATAGAATTTGGCCAGGGAAGCTTTGGCAGAACCAGAAGCTGCTCTAATAAATGTGTTTTTTGTTTTGTCGACCAGATGCCCGCGGGACTGCGGAAGACACTTTACGTCAGGGACGACGACTACCGTCTATCTTTCTGGAGCGGCAATTTTATTACACTAACTAATCTTAAAGATAGTGAGCTGCGGAGGATAGCAAGGCAGCACCTGAGCCCGATCTACATCTCAGTACACACAACCAACCCCGCGCTAAGGAGCGAAATGCTGGGCAGCCACAAAGCCGGCTTAATCATGGAGCAGCTTGGCTATCTGGCCGAAGCCTGCATTGAAATGCACACCCAGGTGGTACTTTGCCCCGGCTTGAACAGCGGAGTGGAACTGGAGAGAACTGCCGCCGATCTGGCTGGCTTGTGGCCTGCTGTCAGTTCCCTGGCGGTTGTGCCCGTAGGGCTGACCCGGTACAGGCAGGAGCTTTCCCAACTGCGGGGCGTTACCTCTGGCGAAGCCCGCGATCTGGTGCGCTGGGTGAGTGCCAGGCAGGAAGAGTATATGCGGGATTTTGATGATCCGTTTATTTTTGCGTCAGACGAATTTTACCTGCTGGCCGGAGAACCGGTACCGCCGGTTGACAGATACGGCAGCCTTCCCCAGTTGGAAAACGGCGTTGGCCTTACCCGCCTTTTTCTGGACGAATGGGCTAAAGTACAGAAAAGCCTGCCGGGGGAGGTCGTAGCTAAGAAAGTCACCCTGTTAACAGGTGCACTGGGTGAAAAAGTTTTGTCCCCTGTGGTGGAAAGGCTAAACAAAATCAAAGGCTTAAGTGTTTCGCTGCAAGCAATTGAAAACTACTTTTTCGGGCGGCAGGTAACGGTTGCCGGGCTGGTTACAGGTAAGGACATATTGAAGCAGGTGGCGCCGGGTGAAGCGGGCGACCTGCTGGTGCTTCCATCTGTAATGCTGAAGAAGGAAGATCTGGTTTTCCTGGACGATATAAGTTTGGGCGAACTGGCCTCCCGCTTGAAAGTAAGTATAGCGGCTGTGGAAGGACCGCGCCAACTGGTTGATGTTCTGGCCGGCGCCCCTGAAAAAGCAGAGGTTTTCATAGAAATAAGTTAGTTTGATTTGAATAATGGTAAAATATAAAGATATTAAAACATTTTGACAGGATTAACAAGATTATTAGGATTAACAGGATTTTAAAAATATAATAATAAATGCACTTATACCTAAAAAGTATCCTGTTGATATATAATATGATTTATAACTTTATTTGATTTAAAGTTATGTTTAAAACAAATATATAGATAATATTTTTTGTTTTTATATATTTATCCTGTAAATCGTTTAAATCCTGTTAATCCTGTCAATTTGTTTACGGAGGTGAAGGTTTTGGCTAAACCGGTTGTGGCAATTGTCGGCAGGCCTAATGTTGGCAAATCAACTCTTTTTAACCGCATCGTCGGTGGCCGGGTGGCAATCGTGGAAAGCGAGCCGGGCGTTACCAGGGACCGTCTTTACCAGGATACAGAGTGGGCCGGCCGCAGATTTACCCTGGTTGATACCGGGGGCCTGGATTTCCAGGAAAGTGGTGAAATAAACGAGGGTGTAAGGCGTCAGGTGGAGCTGGCCATTAATGAGGCGGACGCGGTCCTTTTTGTTGTGGATGCCAGAGCCGGTTTGAACCCGGATGACCTGGAAGTAGCCGCTATTATACGCAAATCGAATAAGCCCGCCGTTCTGGCTGTTAATAAAGTGGAAAATTTTAAGTTTGAGTCTGATACTTATGATTTTTACAGGTTAGGCCTGGATGAACCGATCCCGGTTTCCGCGGCCCAGGGCTTGAACACGGGCGACGTGTTGGACAGGCTGGTGGCTTTGCTGCCGGCGGAAGAGGAAGAAGATTATTCTCCCGACATAATCAAGATTGCCGTGATCGGGAGGCCCAATGTGGGTAAATCATCCCTGGTTAACGCGATCCTGGGGGAGAACAGAGTTATTGTCAGTGATATACCGGGCACTACCAGGGATGCCATTGATACGTTATTTGAGCGTGACGGAAAACATTATGTGATCATTGATACCGCTGGGATACGCCGCCGCAGCAAGATCGACGATCCGACTGAAAAATATAGCGTAATCAGGTCGCTCAGGGCGGTTGATCGCAGCGATGTGGTTTTGGTGTTGTTTGACGCCGTGGCAGGTGTAACAGAACAGGATAAGCGCATAGCCGGTTACGCCCGCGAGGCGGGAAGGGCTTCCATACTGGTTGTTAATAAGTGGGACCTGCTTAAAAAGGACGACCACACCATGAAACGTTATACTGAAAAGGTCCGCGAGGAATTGGGATTTATGCAGTACGCACCGCTGATATTTATCTCGGCGACAACCGGCAAACGTGTCTCAAATGTGCTGGAGCTTGTGGATTTCGTGGCTGAGCAGCATGCCTTTCGCATCAATACGTCAGATTTAAACAGTTTATTAAAGGAAGCAACTATGCGGACCCCGCCCCCTTCATACAAAACCAGAAGTCTTAAAATTCTTTATGCCACGCAGGGTGGGGTAAAACCGCCCAAGTTTATCTTGTTTGTGAACGATCCGGAGCTCATGCATTTTTCCTACCTGCGTTTTTTGGAGAATCAAATCCGTTCGGCCTATGGCTTTGAAGGGACGCCAATCCGCTTCGCGCTGCGCAAAAGAACCAAAGAGACGGACTGAGACGTCTCACGTCCCATAAGGGGAGAAGAGTATGAATAATTACTGGGTTGTATTGGTTGCCTATTTGATCGGCTCCATACCGTTCAGTTTTCTGGTAGGCCGCTGGTGGAAAGGAATAGATATCCGCCGCTGCGGCAGCGGCAATGTGGGGACAACTAATGTCTGGCGGACCGCCGGACCGGCGGCCGGTATAATCGCCCTCGCCGGGGATCTTGGCAAAGGGGCACTGGCTGTTTTATTGGCCAAGCACTTCGGCGCCTCCTGGTTGGTAACTTTGTCCGGAGCAGCTGTACTGGCCGGCCACAGCTGGCCTATATTCCTTGGTTTCAGAGGAGGCAAACTGATTGCTACAGCCGCCGGTGTTTTTGCCGCTGTTTCTCTCCCGGTGTTAGCCTGTACCGCTGTGATCTGGTTTACTCTGGTGGCAGTTTTCAGGTATATTTCCCTTGCTTCCATCTTAGGCATTATCTCAATACCGATCTTAATGGTGGCCTTTCACCTTGATTTTCCTTATCTGTTGCTTGGTGTTTTTGCCGCGGTATTTGCAGTGTATAAACATATCCCAAATATGAAAAGGCTTGCGGCCGGTACCGAGCCTAAAATAAACCTGAAAAAGTGGTAGGGGGTTTGGCTTGCAGTGAGTAAAAGAATAGGAATTCTGGGTGCGGGCAGCTGGGCTACAGCCATTTCCGTTCTATTAGCTCAAAAGGGGTTTTCAGTAAAAATGTGGTCCATCCTGCCGGAACAGGCAGATGAAATCAACAAAACAAGGGAAAACAGCGGCTACCTGCCCGGTGTAACCATTCCACCTGGTGTTGAGGTTCTTTTAGATCTGGAACAGACGCTAAAGGATGCCGATACCGTGGTTTTTGGCGTTCCCTCTCACGCCTTCAGGCAAGTTGTCCGCCAGTCGATGCCGTACCTGCCCGGCGGAGCGGTGCTGGTTAATGTGGCCAAGGGTATTGAAGAAGACAGTCTATGCCGTTTATCACAGGTGCTGGCGCAGGAAGCTGGCCGTGACATGCTGGAACGTTTTGTGGTGCTTTCCGGTCCCAGCCATGCCGAAGAAGTAGGCAGGTTTGTTCCAACAGCGGTTGTAGCTTCGTCATCTTGTTTGAGCAGTGCGCAATATGTACAGGATTTGTTTATGTGCCAGTATTTCAGGGTATACACCAACCCGGACGTGACCGGGATAGAGCTTGGCGGCGCCTTAAAAAACATTATCGCCATGGGAACCGGTATTGCGGACGGGCTCGGTTACGGGGACAACACCAAGGCGGCTCTGATGACCAGGGGGCTGGCCGAGATTTCACGGCTTGGCTTCTCAATGGGCGCCAACCCCCTCACTTTCGCCGGGCTTGCCGGTGTGGGGGATTTGATTGTAACCTGCACAAGCATGCACAGCCGCAACCGGCGGGCCGGCATCGCCATCGGCAGGGGTAAATCCTTGGACGAGGCCCTGGCTGAAGTGAAAATGGTGGTGGAGGGAGTTCGCACTACCCGTGCCGCCTATAGCCTTGCCCGGCGATATGGGGTTGAAATGCCTATCACGGACCATATTTACAGGGTGCTTGATGAAGGGCTTTCCCCGGATATTGCTGTAAACAACTTGATGACCCGGAGCAAAACCCACGAGATGGAGGAAGTAGCGCTGGCAGCGGCGGCTATGGGGAAGATACAGTTCTCAAAATAGTGTGCGGACGGGCATTGGTTTAATTGGCAGCCAAAGGCAGACTTATTTCAAAAGCACTGCCTTGATCAGGCTCGCTATGAACGGTAATTTCTCCATTGTGGTCGGTGGCCTCGCAACGGGCGAGGTCCAACAGGTCATTCAAAATCTTGTTCAGACGATCGCATTCTTCCAGGGCGCTGCCCAGGAAATCCATCTGCGTTTCATTCACGCTGCCTGCGTCACCGGTTAAAACCAGTTCCAGAAAACCCTTGATCACGGTCAGCGGCGCTTTAAGGTCGTGAGTAATGGCGGAAAGGAAACTGGCCTTGGTCTCCCTCATTTCCTGTTCCAGGGTTGCGTCCCGGAATACTTCTATGCCGCCGATTACTCTTCCGTTATCCTGTATAATCGGCGCCACGCTTACTTCCACGATTACCCGTGACCCGTCACGGCGCTGTGCGCGCACAAGGACTGGTTTGTCACCCGGCACTCCCTTAACCATGCACTGCTGCAGGGGGCAATGATCAGTTTCCAGTACATGTATTTCCTTCTCAAACAATTTCCAAACACCTCCCCCAAGGGCTAAATACTGCACGATAATGACCATCAATAATATTTCCAACAAAACAGACTCTTTTCCCTTTATAGAAGAAAACTCCATAAATGCTGCTTGCTCCAAACATTGTTCTGAGTAAGGCAAAGGTCATGAAACGTTTTCTATTTCCGGGCATACTAATCAAAAAATAAGAGCGAGGAGATAATACAATGACCTGCAGCATATTGTTATACGGTAAAGAGAGTTGTCCGTACTCTGTGTCGGCAAAAGAAGATTTTGCAAAAAGGAAAGTGCCTTACAGGTACCGTGATGTGAAAAGAGATGACAGAGCTTTGCAAGAAATGCTGCAGCTTACTGGCGGGAGTCATGAAGTTCCGGTGATTGTGGATGGCGGCCTGGTGAAAATCGGTTTTGGCGGTACCTGAGAGGTCTAGAACGGCCGGCGGCCGGTATAGGACGTGAGAAGTGGGACATGGGACGCAACAACCGGCACCATTCAATTAGATAATTCAACAATTCAACAACTGGCACCAACTGGTCAATCAATTTAAATAGTAAATAATGGATATTATTTTTGGGATTTTTCATTTGCCAGGGAATATTCGTCCAACAGGCTCATATATATATACTGTTGTTGTATACTACTGGAAAAAAATAGACGTGGACTAGGTTTCACGACGGAATCGATATTTGATTTTTTATGATGTGGGGAGGGATGCAATCTTTAACGATAGATGCGTCTTAATAAAATTTATTTGGGAGGGAGTGTGTATATGGAAGTGAACGATATCTTCCGCGACATAGCGGAACGTACCGGGGGGGATCTTTATCTCGGCGTGGTTGGCGGCGTCCGCACAGGCAAATCAACTTTTATAAAGCGCTTAATGGAACTGATGGTACTCCCCAATATGACTAACGTTTATGACCGGGAGCGGGCCAAGGATGAATTGCCCCAAAGCGCGGCGGGGCGGACGGTAATGACCACCGAGCCAAAGTTTGTGCCAAACGAAGCTGTTGAAATTCAAGTAACCCCAAATTTAAACGTAAAGATACGGATGGTGGACTGTGTAGGTTACCGTGTGGAGGGAGCACTCGGCTATGAGGAGGATGACGGGCCGCGGATGGTATCAACACCGTGGTTTGAAGAGCCCATCCCTTTCCAGGAAGCAGCTGAAGTAGGAACAAGAAAGGTGATTTCAGAGCATTCCACTATGGGTCTGGTGGTTACCACAGACGGTTCCATAACGGACATTCCAAGAGAAAACTACGTTGAGGCCGAGGAAAGGGTCATTGAGGAAATGAAGAGTATCAACCGTCCTTTCCTGGTGCTTCTCAACAGCACCGATGCCGCCGGTGAAGAAGCTTTGAAGCTGGCCGCCGAGTTGAGCGAGAAATACGACACCCCGGTAATACCGATCGATTGTGCCCAGATAGACCAGGCTGATAT
>JBAZQW010000060.1:0-10829 GCA_041645005.1 Desulfotomaculaceae bacterium
CTTCATAACAAACGCGGAATTAATAAAACAAACCGGGGCAAAAAAAGTTATTGATGATATTAAAGTTTACGCCCTGGAAACTCTTACAGAGGCATCAATGCCACTTCAGGTGCTGCCGTGGGGAGTTGACCGGATTGACGCTGAAAAAGTATGGGTTGAAAGTACCGGTAACCAGGTGAAGGTCGCTGTTATCGACACGGGTATAGACACCAGTCATCCGGACTTAAAAGTTAACGGCGGGATTAACACCATCAACAAAGAGAAAAGTTACAAAGATGATAACGGTCATGGAACTCATGTGGCCGGCACAATTGCAGCCTTGAATAACAGGATGGGTGTTATAGGAGTCGCCCCCGACGCCATGCTTTACTCGGTAAAAGTTCTGGGAGCCGATGGCTCGGGTAATCTTTCCGATATAATTGAAGGACTGGATTGGTGTATCAATAATAATATCCAGGTCATAAATATGAGTTTGGGAACAGCCGAAGAAGAAGATCTGTTTCACGAAGCCATTAGACATACGTACGACGCCGGTATATTTATTGTAGCCGCGGCCGGAAACAGCGGACCCAAAGATAATACTATCGCTTACCCAGCCAGATACCCTGAAGTTGCCGCGGTAGCGGCTTCAAGTCAGTATGATCAAATCGCGTTTTTCAGCAGCCGCGGTTTGGAGGTAGACCTTGTCGCCCCGGGCGTGAATATCTACTCAACATACCGTAATAAGTCATACCGGAAATTGAGCGGCACCTCCATGGCCGCTCCCCATGTAGCGGGCGCCGCCACCCTGGTACTGGCCAGGAAAGGCGTGATGAGCCCTGATAAGCTTCTTAACCACTTGAAAGAGACATCACAGGATATGAACTTTGCACCTGATGAACAGGGCGCCGGCCTGGTTGACGCTTATACGGCTGTTACATGCTAATAACTAATAAATGGGGGCAGCCAGGCTGCCCCTCACTTAGTCAATTTGAAAACAATTCCAGAGAATCTCCTGTAAATATATCTTGTGTTAAATAACACGCCTAATATATTCACATTTTATAATCAGCTGCCTATTATGAAACACTTTCAGGATACAGTTTTTAAGAATTACTTTTCAAAAACTCCCCCTCAGAAACATCCTTGTGAACCCTTGCGGGATGACCCATTATCAGTTTGCCGTCTGGAGTGTCCCTAGTAACCAGAGAACCAGCGGCAACAAATGTTTCCTCTGCAACCGTTATACCGGGCAGGATTATGGCCCCTGCCCCTACTCGAGATCCTCTTTCTATAAGCGCACCTTTTTTATGAGCAAACCTGGTTTCTGTTCTTCCCATTTTATTGTCATTGGTAGTTATTACACACGGAGCTATAAAAACATGGTCGGCCACAGTGGTGTAAGCGGTAATGTACGCGTTGGTTTGAATCTTGACATGACTGCCTATCTTTACCTTGTTTTCAACCGCCACGCCCCGGCCGACTATGGTACTGTCACCTATGAAACTTTCTTCCCGGATTGAGGCCAGATCACCAACCAGTACATTTTCCCCAATGTACGAACCGGCGTATAATACTGCTCCCGCTCCCACAATGGTACCATCATTGATTTTTAAAGGCGGCAAAGGTTTTTCATATTTTACCGTGCTTGTTTTGCCGGGGTGAGGCTGCTTGCCAACTACTGAATTATCACCTATGCTAACCCCGCTGCCGATTATTACACCCGGGTACACTGTGACACTATTACCGATATATGCATTTTCACCAAGCTGTACATTCTCGCTGATTACGGAAAAAAAACCTACCTGGCAACCCCGGCCCAATTTTGCTGATTTGCTGATGTGATTAATTTTCACTGCACCCCCACTACATAATTTACTGGTAAATTAACCAGCTGACAGATATTTCTTACCTGTGACCGACCCGCAGTTAAAAAGCAGGTCGATTATAGACAGGTTGGGAATAAACTCCCCCCAGAGCTGCGGGTATGAGGGTTGCACAAAAGACTGGTACAAGACCTCTATGCCTTCCTGTCTGAAAGCTTCCTCATCCAGATAACGGGCAGATCCCTTCCCTGTCCCGGTGAGATATTTTGTGCCCCCTGCCTGCTTTACCAGCTTTATCAGATAATCCAGCGGGCTGTTGTAATTTACATCAAGTTCTGAAGCCCTGGCTGTGCATGTGGATGAAGTTAAAGTTTGCGCCAGGTTTGTGATTAATTTAATATTAAAATTACAAAGGCTCTGATCATCTGTCTGATAAAGTTCCTTGATAAGAGGAAAGCACTCTTTGAAGAAAGGCGCTTTGGCATAACAGTTTTCAATGGTCTTCAAGTGTTTCCTTTGCCAATCCGGCGTATCAACCATGATGATATCTTTTATGGGCAGCAGATCTCCCTTGCCTTTTACCGGCACCGTCAGCCATACAGGTCCGCCTGACGACTTTATGGACACCCGCGAGGTGAAACTTTTGCCCCTGGGAAATTGAGCATCGTCTAGAAAAATAAAGATGTCGCTGCTCAGCAGTTTATGAAAATAACCCTGCCAGGGCAGAAAATTTGGCTGGTGAATGGCAACAACGGTCATGCCTGCCGCCCACCTTTTAGCCAGGCCAGTGTTTTCCCAAGCCCGGTATTTAAATCTACTCCTGGGCAGAAACCCAGTATTGACCTGGCCAGGGTGGAGTCAATGCGATATTCTCTCTCATCGACCCAGCCCTCTTCAGAAATGATTTCGCTGTTGCTGCCGGTAATCTCTTTTGCTTTTAAAGCCAGGTCCATTATTGTAATGGTTTCGTCGCCACCCACATTGAAAACCATGCCCTGGGCAGCCGGGTTTTCAATTGCCTGCAGGACAGCTTGCGCGGCGTCGGTGACAAAAAGGTAGGAACGAACCTGCTTGCCACCGCCTCGCACCAGCAAAGGAAGGCCAGACAGAGCTCTCTCTAAAAAAGCCACAGGCGCGTTGGACCTGCCCAGGCCAGGACCATATAAGTCAGAATATCGTAATGTCACATTTTTTAGCCCGTATTCTCTGGCCATAACCCTGCAGTAAAATTCACCGGCCAGCTTGGTGGCGCCGTACACCAGAGATGGGTCTACCGGATGATTTTCATCGATCGGAGTATACAACTGCTTTCCATATACTGAAATCGATGACACATAGATCACCAGCGCCTGCTGTTCAAGCGCTGCCTTCAAGATATTAAAAAGTCCGACGGTACCGGTAGCTATATACTGGTTCTCCAGCGAACGGTTGCACTGAATTACAGGAAAAGCCGCATGTACAATAACTTCCTTACCTCGTGCCGCTTTTTTAACCGTGTCCTCATCGGTAATATCACCTCTTATCAAAACTACACGCCCAATAATATCCAAAATGTTTTTTTCCTGACCTGGCCCGCAGTTATCAAGCAGTGTAACTTCTGCGCCTTCGCTTAACAGCAGGCGGGCTATGTTGGAACCTAAAAAACCCGCACCCCCTGTAACCAGCACACTGCGTCCGCTTATCCTGTTCATCTGGCAACCCCCAAATACGGTTTTTTTGTTTTCTCCTTATCAGGCGTCTCCGGCAAGATTCACCCTTGCCGGTACGCCTTTAGCCACCACTTCAGCGGGGATATCCTGAACCACTACAGAGCCTGCTCCAATCATGGAACCGCAGCCAATCCTGAGACCGGGTAAAACAGCCGCGCCAATACCGACATGGGCTCTCTCATCAACTTTCACTTTTCCTGCCAGGTTGACCCCGGGCGAAATGTGGATAAAGTCCGCCAGAATACAGTCGTGATCTATAGTGGCGCCTGTATTAATAATGCTGTGGTCGCCAATAATCGCACCCGTGTTGATAACAGCGCCGGCCATAACCATCACTCCCACCCCCATCTTTACATCCCCGGCAATAACCGCCCGGGGGTGTATGCTATTGGTATACTTAATTCCATAACCTTTCAGTTCTGTAACTATTTTTTGTCTGGCTGAATTATTGCCGACAGCTACAATTACTGATAACCCGGTATGCTGCCGGCAAATCAATTTCAATCTGTACAAGCTGCCAAGGATAGGTATACCAGAGATATCCCCCCCCCAAAGAGCAGCATTATCGTCAATAAACCCAAAAACAGCTTCCCGGTTTCTGGAGTGCGCTATTATGTCCGCTACAACTCTGCCATGCCCCCCGGCGCCTATAATTACCACTTTTTCTAGAGCTGAGATGTCGTCAACCAAATTATTTGTATAGATACCCTGATTGTAAAAAATAACCACCAGGGTTTTAAAAATAATTTTTATATCTAAGAAAAGTGAGCAATGATCTATGTACCACAGATCCAGTTCGATCTTCTCCCGCCAACTCAAAAAATTGCGTCCATTTACCTGCGCCCAGCCGGTTATTCCTGGCTTAACTGAAAGCCGCCTGCGCTGGTGGAAATCATAACGTTCAATCTGATAGGGCAATGTGGGACGGGGACCCACCACGCTCATATCACCTTTTAGCACATTGAAAAACTGGGGAATTTCATCAAGGCTTAACCTGCGCAGCAACCTGCCAACCCGTGTAATACGTAGGTCACTGCTGCCTGCAACAATGAAATTATTATTAGAAACAGATTCTTGAAACATTGTCCTGAATTTATAAACCAAAAATTGGCGGCCATTTTCACCAGCCCTCCACTGGACAAAAAAAACTGGAAACCCGCTGTCAACCACTATGAACAGAGAGATTGCCAACATAAGCGGAGATAAAAAAGCCAGGACAGCCAGGGCAAAAGTAAGATCGAACAACCTTTTAAAAAAACTGGTATTTTTTTGCACATTAACCCTCTTAAAAAAAATACTTCCTTTTTGAGTTACTAAACATTTTATGTGTCTATCCAGAAATTGTGAAAAGTTTAACCTTTAGATTACCCACTTCATATAATAGGGTGTTAAATTTTTAAAATTGATTTTTGGAGAGTGGTGGTTTTGCCCTGGCCTAAAAACCCTAATTACCTGAGGTTGGCGCTATATTCAATTTTTTTTTATTTGTTTTCATTTGTCCCCAAAACGTAGCCGCAGAGGAGGGAAAAAGCAGTATAGACCTGAGGAGCTATTTTGATCAACTGGATCGTAAAGGAGGCAGTTGGTATAAAGACTACAACAATGAATCCGGATATCTGGCCTTCCGTGAGGCGTATGTACTCCAGGCGTATTTGTTAATGTATGAAACCTATAAGGATACCTGTTATCTCGAAATATTTATAATTCATGCGGACAGCGTACTTAACCAGAGAGACAATATCCGGGGGGTTGCTGATTACCGGGGTCTAAGCCTTCCCGCCTGGCGGCACACCGACCCGCCGGAAGAAACCAACCCCCTTATCCTGGGGGGTAAATTCTTTCATGTCGCTGTTGATACGGGCAATATTTCATACCCATACGCCTGGTTTGCGCAGATTATTAGAAGCGACCCCCATCTGTCAATTTACGAGAGCAAGGCAAATGTTTATGTGCAGGCCGCTAAAGACGCTGTAGGCGTTCATGATGATGAGTGGCAGGAATCAGGTGAGGAAGGTTATTACATTTACAGAAAGGGCTCTCCCTACTGGTGCGACGGTGTTGGTGTTCCATTCAACCAGAATCTGGGCCTTGCCCGTACAATGCTCAAAATATTCCAGGCAACCGGGGATACCGAGTATATTGATCGGGTAGTTAAAATAGCCAACCACTTTAAAAACAATCTTACCCTGAGCACCGACCGCTACGTCTGGAATTACTGGTGGGGAGACGGCTATAACGGGTGGGTTGAAAGCCAGCAGGTAAGCGCCAACACCCCTTCCTACAAAGGTTACAAAAAAATCGAGGACTTCCGCCACGGCGCTGTTGACGTTGATTTCGCAATCATGGCCTACCAGGCCGGCCTGGTTTTCTCCGGCGACGACATCCAGCTTTTCGCAAATACACTCGAAAAAAACCTGATTCGAAATGATGGCGGGGTCAATGAATTTGTTGACGGCAAGTCCCCGGATGGTTTAAGCGGCGCATATAATGTCTTAATTGGCATGTGGCTGCGCTACCACAAGCTGGCGCCGGAACTCCCCGCTATCACCTGTGAAAAGGTTTGCAACCTTAAAACTGCGGGGGCGCCCGTTCTTTTGGTTGTAGCATATTTAAACTGGGCTGGCAGAGAAGGAGAAATAAAATTGATCAATTCTTCTAACGCCGTTGTTGTAGTTGATGAATAACATTAAAAAAGATTTTTTAATTCTGCTATCCAGAAAAAACATTTATTCATTTAGCGTCATATAATGCAAAGAGCCGGAAGAGATTCTTTCCAATTATAAAAGGGGGTAGATTAAAAAAAATGCGGGGTAGAAGGGGAAAAATCTGGATAGCAGCTTTAGTGGGAGCGTTATTGATTGTGATGGTGTATGCGCTAACAGGCTGCGTAGCAACTCAAACCACTGGAAATTCGGGCGCACAGCCACCAAGTCAGACTCAAACCGGGCAAACCGGACCGGAACAATTACAGCAGTTGCCACCACAAACCACACCAAGTACAGTCCCGGATAAAACTAAAACGGAAAAGTTACCACCAATTCTGGAAAACGCCACGTTTGAAATGGGTCATTTCGGTTGGTCACCCCAGGATGGAACTATTGTAACTGAAGACAACGGCAACAAATGCATCAAGGTTGGCTACACCTGGGGTTTATACCAGTTCCTGCAGGTACAGCCGGGTGAAACCTACCAAATTTACTGCAAGGTAAAACAGGGCTCTGAACCTGCGTCACCAGCCAGGATGAGCGTCATGTTTTACGACAGCGACCACAAAATTATGCCGGAAAGCATGAGCTATTTACACAGCCCCGGCACTGAATGGAGTTCCTTTCCCAAAAAAGTCTTCACTGTACCGGAGAATGCATTATTCACTAAACTATTCATTCTTTCACACGGCAAAGGGACAGTATGCTTTGACAATGTGAGCGTTTCCCTGGTGCAGAAGGAAGCGAACGCTACACCCGGGGCCGCCCAGCAATAATTATCATTTGGGATACAAAACCGGCGGGCATAGAGTTATTAAATATGAAAGCATACGGCTTGGCCAGGTGTTCGCTGCAGCTGTAAATCAGTTAGTGTTTCAGTGGATTAAGAAGCAGTAGTGGGGTATTTATGGGAAACATTGACACATACCAACAGTATTACGAACAGGCCGCTGTCTGGCAGAGACATAACCCTTCAGAGCTTGAATGGTCACGGGTTCTTGAGACCATCAAAATGATCCCGGAAGAGGTCAAAAGCATTATCGACTTGGGTTGCGGTGACGGCCTTCTGACTAACCAACTCCTGGATCAATACGAAAAGGTTTTGGGTGTTGATGTTTCGAATGAAGCCCTTAAACATGTAAAGGCAGAAAAGCTAGTCGCCGGTATGGACCTCCTGCCCCTGCCTGACCAGTCCTTTGACCTGGCAATCTGTGCCGAAGTAATAGAACACTTGCCCAACCCAATTTACAAAAAATCACTTCTGGAGCTTCAACGGGTTGCCCAAAAATATATTTTAATCACCGTTCCTAATGATGAATTTTTAAGGGATAGGTTTATAAAATGCCCTTTTTGTTCTTGCACCTACCACCGCTACCGCCACCTGCACAGTTTTAAACTGGAAGAGCTTATAAATCTGCTCCCTCATTTCGAATATGTAAACCACCGGTACCTTGGCGGACTCACAGTCCGCCCGTACCGGTGGGATACTATTTTTCGACAAAACCTGGGGAATCACTGGAATGTTTCCGATAACTGTGTCTGTCCCCAGTGTGGCTATACAGGTTCTGGTTCTCTCAGACGGGGCTTGATATCTTACTTTCTCTCAATATTACGCAAACTACTACCCCAAAAAAGCAAGCCTCACTGGGTGGCCGTTCTGTACCGCCGGAAAGCAAGTTGAACACATGTTATCCAAGGTGGTCATAAACTTGGAATTATTATTCTGGCTGTCTGCCATATCAATAATTTACATCTACATTGGTTACCCGGTACTTCTTTCTTTTCTGGCCAAAATAATTCGACAAAAGACTAGTTCCGAAGGCGGACCCCTGCCGGAAGTATCTTTAATTATTGCAGCCCATAACGAAGAGGCTGTAATCCAGCAAAAAATTGAAAACTGCCTGAACCTGGAATATCCGCGGGAAAAGGTTGAAATAATAGTGGTTTCCGACTATTCAACGGACCAAACCGATGAAATTGTCTCTGATTTTGCCTGCCAGGGTGTCCGTCTCATAAGCACTGAATCAAGACTGGGGAAAACCGGAGCCCAGAACGAAGCAGCCGGCAAAGCACGAGGCGAGTTTCTTGTTTTTTCAGACGCCAACTCCTTGTGGGAAAAAGAAGCTCTAAAAAAGCTGGTGTATCCTTTTACAGATGAAAGCGTGGGATACACCTGCGGTCAACTCAGATACACCAACCCCACTGAGGGAAACAGCAGCTACTCTGAAGGCATATACTGGCGTTATGAAATATTTATCCGCAGGCTTGAAACAGCCACAGGATCTATCACAGCCGGCAACGGGGCAATTTACGCCGTTCGTGCCAGAGATTACCACTATTTCGGAAATACACAAAGCCACGATTTTGAATACCCTCATTATGTGAATTCAAAAGGTAAAAAAGCAGTTTACATTAATGACGCTGTAGCATATGAAAAAGCGGGAATTAAAACCAGTGAAGAGTATAAACGCAAAGTTAGAATGCTGGCCAGAGTATGGGGCAGTATATTAAAATCACCGGGCATTTTCAGCCCTTTTCATACAAATCTGCTTTTCTCCTGGAAGATGATTTCCCATAGACTCCTGCGGTACCTGGCGCCCTTGCCTCAAGTCCTGATCTTTGCCTCCAACATTGCTTTGTACCCGACTGCACTCACCTATCAAATACTTCTGGTGGTTCAAATTATATTTTACTCCCTTGCTCTGCTCAGCTCGGTTTTTCAATTCAGGCCAAAGATCTTTTATCTTCCATACTACTTCTGCATGTTTAACTTCGCCAGTATGGCCGGGCTGGCAAAAACTATTTTCGGACGAACTCCGGCCTACTGGGAAAAGGCCGGGAGCACAAGAATCTAAAAGTTAAAAAGACCTTTAAAGCGCCTGTTAACCAACAGGCGCTTTTTCTTTGCAAATAATTAACAGTCTACAAGTAAAGGGGAAGCTGTTTGGTTTGTCGAAAATTGTCGATACAGGCCCTTTTGTTATTTTTACCTCGAGGAGGTGTTTTGGGTTACTCACTGACTGACCAGTGACTATAAGGATCCCTGGTCGAGTGCCTCCGATTTAACATCAATAGAATGGAGGAATAGAGATTTGATTTTATCGAAAAGGAAAACTTGGTTATGGACTGGGCTGTTTCTAGTCTTCTTTGCGGCTGTGTTCTTTTTATCGGCTGTACCTGGACAAGCAGCTGAGGTTAAGGACCTCAGGGCTTATTTTAACCAGCTGGATCAAAGAGGCGGCGACTGGTACAAAAGCTATAACAATGACTCGGGCTTTCTCGCTTTTAGGGAGGCATATGTACTTCAATCATATTTATTGATGTACGAAACCTACCAGGATACCAGCTATCTTGATAAATTTGTTAATCACGCCGACAGCGTGCTAAACCAGAGAGATAGTGTTAGAAAGGTCACTGATTACAGGGGGTTAAGCCTACCCGCCTGGCGTCACACCGACTCGCCCAACGACAGCAACCCGCTGATTCTGGGAGGTAAATATTTTCACGTGGCTGTTGATACCGGCACCATCTCGTACCCTTACGCCTGGTTTGCCCAGATTGTGAAAAGCGACCCCAAGCTGTCCGCTTACAATAACAAGGCAGGTATCTACGTGCAGGCCGCCAAGGACGCTATTGGTGTGCATGAGGATGAGTGGAAGGAATCGGGCAACACCGGCTGGTACATTTACAGGAAAGGTTCTCCGTACTGGTGTGACGGGGTTGGTGTACCTTTCAACCAGAATTTGAGCCTGGCCCGTACCATGCTTAAAATTTATCAGACTACCGGTGAAGCAAAATATCTCGACCGGGTAACCAAGATTGCCCAGCATTTTAAAAACAACCTGACTCTGAACACTGACCGCTACGAGTGGAACTATTGGTGGGGCTACGGCTTAACCGGCTGGACAAGCAGCCAGCAAATCAGCACCAATTCTCCTTCTTACGGTGGATATAAGAAATTCGAAGATTTCCGCCACGGCGCCGTTGACGGTGACTTTGTGATCATGGCCCATGAGGCCGGCATTGTATTTACGGATGTGGATTTACAGCGTTTTGCCAACACGGTTAGCAAAAACCTGCTCCGCTCCGACGGCAAAATTAACGAGTTCGTATCGAGCACACCTGTCAACGGCAGCAATGATATGCTCATCGGGCTCTGGCTGCGCTTCAATGATCTGGTGCCGTCTCTCTTCGACGCCTCCTACCAGCGTGCTTCAAGCTATACTAATGTTGGAGCTCCTGTGCTGCTGGTCGTCGCCTATATGAACCAGGCCTATAACGGCGAAGGGAGCAAACCTGTTGACCCCCCTGTTCCGGTTGCTGATACAGTCGCACCGCAAGTATCCCTGGTTCAGCCGGCTAACGGCAGTTTCCTGCACCTTCAGGTGAATGTTACCGCCACAGCGACGGATAATGTGGGCGTGACAGGTGTAGACTTCGAATTCGCGCAGAATGCCGCCGGTCCCTGGACTGCAGCTGGCAGCGGAGTCCAAAACGCCCAGGGCTGGAACCTGAGCTGGAACACCCAGAACCTTGCTGAAGGGACCTATTACCTGAGGGCCAAAGCCCGTGACGCGGCAGGCAACACTGGGCTATCGGCGACCGCAACT
>JBAZQW010000061.1:0-10712 GCA_041645005.1 Desulfotomaculaceae bacterium
CTGCGATGACCCGGAAGCCGGAATTACTTGCCCCGGCCGGCAGTTGGGAGTCGCTGGTGGCGGCTGTTGAGAACGGCGCGGATGCCGTCTACCTCGGGGGGAAAAATTTTAGCGCCAGGCAGTCGGCCGGGAATTTTGACAATTTGGAGATGGCCCGGGCGGTGGAGTACGCCCACGTCCGGGGTGCTAAGGTGTATGTTACAGTCAATACCATCCTGGACGACAGGGAACTGCCGGAAGCCGCCGGATTTCTGCATTTTCTCCAGCAGACCGGGGCTGACGCCGCCATTGTCCAGGACCTGGGGTTGGTGAGGCTGGCCGGGCAAGTTGTGCCCGAATTGCCCCTGCACGCCAGTACCCAGATGACAGTCCACAACCTGCCAGGCGTTCTTTTCTTAAAGGAGGCGGGGATAGGCCGGGTTGTGCTGGCCAGGGAACTTTCACTGGCGGCGGTGGAGAGCATTATCCGGCGCGCCGGGGTGGGAATAGAGGTTTTTATGCACGGCGCCCTGTGCGTTTGTTACTCCGGACAGTGCCTGATGTCCAGCCTGATCGGGGGGCGCAGCGGCAACAGGGGGCGTTGTGCCCAGCCCTGCCGCCTCCAGTATGTGCTGGTGGACCGGCACGGCGCGGCCCTGGCCGACCCGCGGAAGGTGGGAAACTACCTTTTAAGCCCGCGGGACCTGAATTTAAGCGAGCATGTGCCTGACCTGATCCGGGCCGGTATAACATCATTTAAAATAGAAGGAAGAATGAAAAGGCCGGAATACGTAGCCACGGTGGTCAGGGTTTACCGGGATCTGATCGACCGGGCTGCAGGGCGCGGCGATTTTGCCGTTACTCCAGAAGAAGCCAGGGACCTGGCCCAGATTTTCAACCGTGGTTTCACCACCGGATATTTTTACGGCAGGCCGGGCCGGGAGTTGATGAGTTACAAGCGTCCCAACAACCGGGGCATCTTTCTGGGCAGGATAAAAAGGTTTGACCGGGAGAGCGGCCTGGTGGAAATAATCCTCGAAGAGCCGCTGCGGACCGGGGACGGCATTGAGGTCTGGGTTACCGACGGTGGGCGGTCCGCCGGGGAAGTAAGCCGGATGTATATTGCGGGCAAGCCCGTAGACAGCGCGCCGGCGGGGTCGGTTGTTCAGCTGGCTGTGCCGGGCAGGGTTTTCCCCGGTGACCGGGTCTTCAAGACCCACGACGCCGCTTTGATGGAGCGGGCCAGGGCCAGCTTCACTTCTCCCAAAGGACAGAAGAAGATACCGCTGGTGTTTACAGTGACCGCAGGACAGGGGCAGCCGCTCCTGATTGAAGTTGAGGATAACGCCGGTTTTACTTCGGCGGCAGAAACAGACATCCCGGCTCAGGAGGCTTTAAACCGCCCCCTGACTTTTGAATACCTGGAAAAGCAGCTTTCCCGCCTGGGGAACACTCCTTTTGAGATGGCCGAACTAAGGTGCCGGCTGGATGGCCGGTTAATGGTTCCTGTGAGTGAAATCAACGAAGCTCGCAGAAAAGCCCTGGCCGGGCTGGAAAGCAAAAGGTCGGCGGCTTTCAGAACAGATCCGGTACCGGATCATATTTTCAGCAGCCGCCTGACCGCCGCTCTTTCGTGCGAAACAGGAGCAAAACCCGGCGCTGCCGTACAGCCGGCGCTGTCCGTGACAGTGACAGGTTTGGACTGCCTTAAAGCCGCGGTCGCGGCCGGGGCGGGAGAAGTGTGTTTCGGAGTGGAGCAGTACCGTTCCAGGGAACGTCTCTCACCAGAGCAGATTTTTAAGGGAAGTGATTTTTGTGCTGAGGCGGGTGTCAGGTTCATTCTTTCCTCTCCCCGCATCATCCAGGACCGGGATATGGATGAGTACTGCCGCCTCCTGGAGAAGATCTCAGGGCGTCATCTGGACGGGGTTCAGGTAACAAACCTGGGATTAATCAGTAAAGTAAGGGAGATTACAGGCAAACCGGTTTTTGCCGATTTCCCGCTCAATATATTTAACCGCGCCACGGCGTTCTTTCTCGCCGGAGCGGGAGTCAGCCGGGTAGCCCTTTCTCCCGAACTAACAATGGAACAAATCAGGCGCTTGACACCTTTTTTGCCGGTGCCGGCCGAGGTAATCGTACATGGTGCGTTGCCCCTGATGGTTTCGGAGTACTGCGTTGCGGGCAGTCTGCTGGGCGACGGGTCAAAAGGCTGCTCAAATCCGTGCGGCGGCCTGTCTTGTGGTCTAAAGGACCGCAGGGGGGTCGTGTTCCCGGTTGAATTAGACCAGTTTTGCCGCATGCATATTTTTAACTCACGTGACTTATGCCTCATAGAAGACATCGGAGTCCTGACCGGCGCGGGTGTTGACGTGCTGCGGGTAGAGGCCAGGCGTGAGGTCGCGGGTTATGTCCGAGATGTTGTGCGTGTTTACAGATCGGCGCTGGACAAGCGCCGTGCCGGGAGCGAGGCCAATCTCACGGAATTAAAGGAAATTTTGGTCAAAAATAGCCCACAGGGATTTACCAAGGGGCATTTCTACAGAGGTGTCTTATAATGGGAGGTGAATAATGGATAAAGTAAAAGCGAAATCGCTGCTGCTGGAGTTTGTAAATCTGATCCCCGCTTTTGTCAAGCTGATGTACCAGCTGGTAAAGGACCCTGCTGTTTCCACCACTGACAAGGCAGTGCTAGGGGCGGCCATCGTGTACGTCTTTTCTCCTCTAGACCTGATCCCGGACTTTATCCCGTTTCTGGGGCAGATCGATGATGCTTATATTGTCGCCATCGCGCTGCAAAGGCTGCTTAATTCCGCCGGGCCAGAGGTTATCAAGAAGTATTGGGAAGGCAGCATGTATGTTTTTAATACTCTGCAAAATGCTGTGGAGGCTGCTCTGTTCTTTCTGCCTAAAAAAACGGTGGACATGCTGCTCAAAAAAATCCCGACTGAGACGTGAGACGTGGGGTTCAGGTATTCCTTTTGGGCCTTTTGAGACAAGGGGACGGTTCTCCTGTCTCAAAAACAAGTCGTAAGCTGTAAGCCGTAAGGCGTAGGTATGCAAGGAATTGTAGCAAGTGGGGACAGTTCTCCTGTCTCAAAAAAGTCGTAAGCCATAGGGCGTATGGCGTAAGTTTGAAAGTAATTCTTTTAAGTTAAAGACCCTTTTAGGATTGCAGGATAACCTACGGCTTACGTCCTACGACCTACTACTTACTGCTAGAATGGGACACACCTCGACAGAGGAATGGGGACACACCTCTGTTTAGAGTCTGTCTTTGGGGCCGAGGAATGTCCCCGAAGACCTCAAAGGAATACAAGAAATATACCGACGTCCGACGTCTGACGACTGACGTCAGATATGAAAGGCAAGTTTATGGATAAAAAAACTCTTAGAAGACTCGAGTACCATAAGGTGCAGGAAAACCTGGCGTCTTTTGCCTATTCGCCCCTGGGCAAGGAGAAGGTAATGGAACTGGTGCCGGTGGATGACCTAACCGTCATTCTCAGGTGGCAGGATGAGACCAGCGAAGGACGGAAGCTTTTACGACTGGAGCCCACCGCTGAAATGGGCGGCTGGAAGGATATCAGGGTTCAGCTCCAAAGAGCGGGCTACGGGGCCGTGCTGGAGCCGGAGGACCTTGTGGCTGTGGCCGATACACTTACGGCAAGCAGGGTTATTAAAAATTTCTTGCAGGAAAGAGAGGAAAATTATCCTTTACTAAATGAGCTGGCTTTTTTCCTGGTTGCACTGCCGGAGCTGGAGTTGAAAATAAAGAAATCTATTTTACCCGGCGGTGAAGTGGCGGACAACGCTTCCCCGGAATTGTCCCAGATACGGAGAAAAATAGTCAATTCACAACTGCACATTAAAGATCATCTTGAGCACTTGATTCGCTCGCCCAATTACCAGAAATATTTGCAGGACCCGCTGGTGACCATCAGGGAAGGCCGTTATGTGGTTCCGGTTAAAATAGAGTACCGCTCCCAGGTGCCGGGCATTGTCCATGATCAATCGTCCAGCGGCGCCACCCTTTTTGTCGAACCGATGGCGGTGGTGGAAAGGAATAACGAGCTGCGGCGTCTGATCGTGGCAGAAAAGCAGGAAATCCAGAGGATTCTGGCCAGCCTATCCGCCTGGGTAGCGCAAAACCTGGAGTCTATCGAAACTTCACTGCTTACCCTGGGGGAACTGGATTTTATTATGGCCAGGGCCAGGCACAGCCATGCCTTGCAGGCCTGGGCTCCAGTCCTGGAAGGGGAGGCTGTGTTAGATATCCGGCAGGGAAGGCACCCCCTGTTAAAGGGGGAAGTTGTGCCCGTAAATATATGTATAGGTGAAGATTTTGACACCCTGGTCATCACCGGACCTAACACAGGAGGTAAAACCGTTGCTCTGAAAACCGCCGGGCTGCACGTTCTAATGGCCCAGTCCGGGCTGCACATACCAGCGGACGAAGGCTCAAAGCTGGGTGTGTTCAGGCAGGTTTTTGCCGATATCGGTGATGAGCAGAGCATTGAGCAGTCCCTCAGCACTTTTTCCTCACACATGACCAACATAGTGGATATTGTCGGCAAGGCCGGCAAGGACAGCCTGGTGCTGTTAGATGAGTTAGGGGCGGGAACCGATCCAACCGAGGGAGCGGCCCTGGCTCAATCGATCCTGGAAAGACTTCACGCGATCGGGGCAAAAACCATAGCCACCACCCATTACAGCGAGCTGAAAAATTTCGCCTACGCCCACGATCGGGTGGAGAATGCCAGTGTGGAGTTTGACGCGGCAACGCTGCGGCCTACTTACCGCCTTTTGATAGGTAAGCCGGGCCGCAGCAACGCTTTCGAAATTGCGGGCAGGCTGGGTTTGCCGGTGGAACTGGTAAACAGGGCCAGGGAGTTCTTAACGGTAGAGCAGGTGCAGTTTGAGGAACTAATGCGCGATCTGGAAAAGGAGCAGCAGGCGGCGCAAACTGAGCGGGCTGAGGCCGCCAGACTGACCGAAGAGGCCAGGCTGCTCAAGGAAATGATTCAAAAAAAGGAGGCGGGCCTCGCCGCAAAACGGGAGTCCATCCTGTCGAAGGCGACGGAGGAAGCACGTGTATTGGTAAGGAACACCAGGATGGAGGCGGAGGCCGCGGTTAAGGAACTCAGGGAGAAACTGACTGAGGAGACAGCCCGCGCCAGGGAAAGCGCCATCCAGGAGGCAAGAGAAAAGATAGGAAACCTGAGCAAAAAAGTCAGCCGCGCTGTGCCTGAAAAGGTCATGGCTGGGGAAGTCCCGGCTGAACTGCTCCCCGGTGAAGAGGTCTTTCTGCCCAAATTCAACCAGCGGGGCTATGTTCTTGCTCCCCCTGCCCACGGAGGAGAAGTGCAGGTTCAGGTGGGAATTCTTAAAATGAGCGTTCCTTGGCGTGATTTGCGGAGGATTGAAAAGCCCAGGTCCGCCGCGGGGCAAAGCGAGGTGGCTGGTGTGCTTTTCGATAAGGCCCGCGAGATATCTTCCGAACTTGATCTGAGAGGACAGTACGCCGAGGAGGCCACAGTCCTGGTGGAAAAATATCTGGATGACGCTTACCTGGCGGGCCTGCCCAGGGTCTGCCTGATCCATGGCAAAGGTACCGGCTCACTGAGAACGGCTGTCCAGAAGCTTTTAAAGGGGCACCAACGGGTAAAATCCTTCCGCCTGGGTGAACAGGGGGAAGGGGGATATGGTGTTACCGTGGTTGAGCTGGCGTAAAAAAGAAACCGGGACGAGCCCGGTTTCTCCTGTCTCAGACCAGCTTATAGGTCCAGTTGTTCCCGTTGTTGTTATCCCAGTTGCCGGCGGTATCACGGAAACAAAAGGTAAGGTGCCCGTCCTCCATATTCAGTGTTTTCTTCCATCCTTCCTGCGTGCGCTGCATACGGTAGTCGTCAACTATTTTCCACTGCATGGGATTGCCAAAACCGGTGTGGAGGTAGACCTGGGGAGCCCCGCTCCTGCTCAATAAACCGTCATAAATAATAGAAACATCACTTCCGTCAGGGGTCAGCGATTTTACGTTTACGCCGCGTTGGTAGTCAGACCAGCCTTGGTGATACATGTTAGTGGCGCCTCCTTAAAAATTTGATTCTAGCTTATATTTTTTACAAAAAATAATTAACTATGAATGGCTAAAAATGTAAGGAAGCGGCTTATCGGCCGCTTCCTGTTTTAAGGGTTCTTTTTATTGCCGGTATCGGTTTTTATGACCCCTTGATCGGGCTTGGTACTGCTGCCCGTTTTGCCCGGGGTGGTTTTTGAGCCGGAGGGATCGGTGCCGGTCTTGCCGGGCGGCTGGGTTCCGCCGGTCACGTGCAGAGTGCAGGATTCGGTAGGCGCCCTGAGGGCATAGTCTTCTACCGAAGGGGGGACTGAATATGGCAGCTTGATCAGTGGTTTAATCACCCGGTCGGGGCAGTACTGGGTCGGCAGTTGGCCGCTCGCCGCGCAGACCTCAACGAAGGTGTGCACGTTGTCTGACGATGAGGGGACCGTGCCTTCAGCAAAATAATCGGTGACCAGGCTGTCACCCGGCGTGTTCGGGCCAGGCAGCAGACCTGATTTGCCATCTACTGTCGCGGTCACTATTCCCCCGGGGGTGGCAAAGCCGGTGACGGGAGTGTCACTCAGCGCCCTGCTCATAATTTCCTGCCATACCCTGGTAGGGTATGTGCCTCCATAAGCCTGCGGCATCGCTGTAGGTTGATCGTAGCCCATCCAGACCGCGGCAACCAGTTCGGGAGTGAAACCTACAAACCAGAGATCTTTTCCTTCGTCGGTGGTGCCAGTTTTACCTGCGGTAGGCCTGCTGATTTGGGCGCCGGTCCCGGTGCCGCTCTGCACAACCGACCGCATCATGTCTGTGACCAGAAAGGCGGTGGTCGGCTTCATCGCCGCCCGCTGTTTGGGCACATGCTGTTCCAGAATCACTCCGTCCTGCTTTTCAACCTTTAAAATTACGGTTGGCTCAATATATACGCCATGGTTGTCAAAGGCTCCGAATGCGCTGGCCATTTGCAGGGGCGTCACCCCGTTATGCAATCCGCCCAGAGCCATACTGGCGCCGTGATTTAACGGATCCAGCGTGATGCCAAGGTTAGAGGCGAATTTAATGGAGTTGGCCAGACCGACATAATCCATCAATATCTTAATGGCAGCTATGTTAACAGAGTTGGTAAGAGCTGTACGCAGGGGAATCAGGCCGCGGTACCTTCCGTCAACGTTCCGCGGCTCGTAAGACCCGTATCTGACCGGGATATCATCCACCACTGAAGCGGGCCCCATGCCGGTGTATTCAATAGCGGGCCCGTAAGCGGCAATAGGCTTAAAAGCGGAACCGGGCTGACGGGCGGTCTGGGTGGCCCTGTTCCACTGCCTCTTCTGGGTGTGCTCGCGACCGCCCACCAGGGCTTTAATGTAGCCTGTGTGCGGGTCAAGCACCACAACTGCGCCCTGGGGCTGTGAGATGCCGCTGGCGTCCGTCATGGAAGACGGGAAGTTGGCGTTTCTGCCCATGGCGGTTTCAGCGATCTGCTGTATTTTGGTGTCCAGTGTGGTGTAAACTTTCAGTCCGCTCTTAAAAACCGCGGCTTCACCATATTTTTCAGTCAACTCGTCTGTTATGTAGTCTAAAAAGTAGGGGTAAGGGTACTGCCGCCAGGCTAGTTCCTTGGTTTCCAGCTTGATTTCTTTAGCTTTGGCGTTTTCCGCCTCGCTGGCAGTGATATAGTTGTTCTTGACCATGCTGTCCAGGACGTCGTTGCGCCTGGCCAGCGCGGCCTTGGGATCAAGGAAGGGCGAGTAGGCGCTGGGTGCCTGGGGCAAGCCCGCAAGCAAGGCGATCTCTTCCAACTGAAGGTTTTGATCATAAATATTTTTCCCAAAATAGGTTTGCGCGGCGGCCTGAATGCCGTAAGCTCCTTCACCAAGGTACACATTGTTAAGATACATTTCCAGAATTTCGTCTTTGGTGTATCGCCTTTCAACCTGAAAGGCCATGATGATCTCCTGGATCTTTCTTTTGACGGTCTTGTCCGGACTCAAGAATGATATCCTGACCAACTGCTGGGTGATGGTGCTGCCGCCCTCCCGTAGTGACCCGGAAGTCAGGTCCGACCAGGCTGCCCGCATGATCCCGCGTACGCTGATCCCGTGGTGCCGGTAAAAGCGGGGGTCCTCTATGGACAGGAAAGCGTTCTTGAGCTGAGGGGGCACTTTCTTTATATCAACCGGAACACTGTTCCTGATGCCGATCTGGGTGACAAGGTTCCCGTCCATGTCATAAATCATGGTTGAGGCGCCTGATTCCAGCACCTCCGGGCTCAGCGCCGGCATATCCTTGATGCTGGCAAAAACCAGTCCCAGGCCACTGCCGCCGACAATCAGCACGAAAAGAATTACAATAAGGACAGCCAGGCGTTTATAATTTAACTTTCTATTTCTCTTTTTTTGAGACAACCAGTGTTCCCTCCTTGAAGTTAAAAGAATTATAACATATCTAAAAATCATTTCCCATTTAATTTCTGTTTGTCCGGTGCTCCTTAAATCTGACCCTCCTATTCTTATTTAGACTGTTTTTTATGGATCACGGTTCGGCCTTTGTTCATCGGAGACTCATATGTAATGGTATCTTGCGCAGGATAATATTGATAAATGTTGAAAGAATAGTGTATAGAAAGTTTACGGGATATTGGCTTTATTTTATTTCTCTTCAAGAAAGGATGAACAAGTTGAAAGTAAGCGGTAACGTTGCAGACTTGATTTTGGCCCAATTGGCCGAATGGGGTGTGGAAAGAATCTACGGTGTTCTCGGTGACGCCATATTCCCTTTGCTCGACGCGGTAGCCCGCCAGGACAAGATAAGCTTTATTTCCGTGACGCATGAAGCAAACGCAGCATTTATGGCTTCATACGAGGCCAGGCTGACCGGCAGGCTGGCCGTTTGCGCCGCTTCCGCGGGACCGGGCGCGGTCAATCTGCTCAATGGCCTGGCAGACGCCTATCATGATAAAAGCCCTGTGCTGGCCATAACAGGCCAGGTGGACACAAAAAAAATCGGAACCAGGACCAAGCAGTTCTTTGATCAGCAGCTCTTATTCAGGAGTTTCTCCGGTTTCACCACAATTCTTACTGAGCCTGCATCTGTGCTGGACCTGCTTATCAGCGCGGCCAGAAATTCTTACATCAATTTTTCAGTCTCACATATCTCCGTTCCTCAAAACGTTTTTTTGAAACCGGTAAACGACGCTGATACCGTGCCTGCCGAGATTGTTGAAATTAAAAAACCGCTGGTATTTTCGGGAAACAGCGTAAACATAATTGACGCTATCAAAAACTCACAAAGGCCGCTGATTGTAGTGGGTAAAATAGCGGAAGAGGCTGTGTACCAGGTGCATTCCCTGGCACACGTGCTGGGGGCGGGGGTGTTGACCGCCCAGGACGCCAAGGGTGTGGTAAGGGGCCGTTTCAAGATGAACCTGGGAGGAATAGGGGAGGCTTACCTGCCGCCGGTTGTCCAGGAGGCCGACTGTATTATACTCGTAGGCAACGCGGTCTATGAGCAGGGGTTTTTCCCGGCAAAGGCCAAAGTGGTGCAGCTTGCGGAGCGCCCAGAAGAACTAAGTATTAATACCTTTGCTTCCGCTACCGGAGACCTGGCACTGCTTTTATCTGTGATTGAGCATGATCTGGAAAACTACAACTTAAACCAGGCCTGGCGGGATAAAATTAAAGGGGAAGCGCTGAGAAACAAGCAGGCCGTAGTCAAAGAACAGGAAAACAACGACGTACCGATCCATCCTTTAAGGCTGATGACCGCACTTAATGAGATTATACCCTCCAATGCTGTGGTTGCCCTTGATATCGGCGAGTTTACCCACTGGTTCGACCTGGGTTTTTTAGGGGAGAAACAGGAGATCCTTCTTTCCAGCATGTGGCGCAGTATCGGCTGCGGGCTGCCGTCTGCTATCGGCGCCAAGTTCGCCTGCCCGGACAAAACAGTGGTCGCGATAGTTGGTGACGGCGGGATGCTTGTTTCTATGGCCGAACTGCTTACCTGTGTGCGCTATAAGCTGCCTATCGTGGTAATAGTGGTAAAAAACCAGATCTACAGCATTGAAAAAAATAAAATGATAGCACAGGGACTTACTCCACTGGGATGCGAGTTGACCACACCCGACTTTGTCCAGTTTGCCAAAGCGTGCGGCGCTGAAGGATTCCGTGTTGAGGAGCCGGCGCAAATTCAGGAGACAATCAAGAAGGCGCTTGAACTGGGCTGGCCTGCGCTGGTTGAGGTGATTTGCGCCGCGGTAAGTCTTCCGGAGGTAAAATAAAGTTGCCCCGTCGCACAGACGGGGCTTTAAAAGGGGGACAGGTCATTTAATTTATTTACTGGTATTTATAAGTAAATAAGTTAATGACCTGTCCCCCTACCTTTAGAAACCGGATCTTTTTTTGCGGAAGGACAAAAGGTAGATTATCTCAAGTATTCCTACCGTGTTGACAATAATCAGTACTATATACCAGACCAACTGGTTGTTCCGGGCGGCGTTCCAAAGCGCTATGCCCTTCCATATAATGCTCCATACGATCACGATTGCAAACAACAATGGATTGCTCTGTAAAAATCCGGTTAACGCATTCATGCTAAGCCTCCTAATATAAGATTGTGTCATTATAATACCTCAAATACTGTAAATCATAAATATTTTTTAACA
>JBAZQW010000062.1:0-10504 GCA_041645005.1 Desulfotomaculaceae bacterium
TTTTTTAAATATGCGTTAAAGGATCTGGGGGTTATCCTGACCAAAGCCAACCAGGCTATTCAGACCCTTGAAAAATACCGCTCGGTTCTGGACAAGGTGCTCTTGGGGCTCGGCGCGTTGGAATTCCGGGATACTGTCACCTTGTTTGACGTGGCCAAAGCCATCCAACGAGTGGAAATGGTTTTACGGGTAGTCAAGGAGATTGACCGCTATATCAGTGAGTTGGGGGTTGAGGGCCGTCTGATCACCATGCAGTTGGAGGAATTGGTTACCAGTACCGAGGATGAAGGACTTCTGGTGATCCAGGACTACGCTACCACATTCGGGGAAAAATCTCCTTCCAGCATTCTCAATGTTATAAGAAGCTGGCCGGCGGAGGATATTCTGGATCTGTCCCTGATCTCCAGGGCTCTTGGTTTCCCCGGGAGCGCCAGTATCTTAGACCAGCATGTGTCCCCGCGGGGCTACCGCATCTTGGAGAAGATACCAAGGTTGCCCCTGCCGGTGATAGATAATCTTGTTAAAACTTTTGGGAATCTCGGAAGTACTCTTGTGGCAACTATTGAGGAACTTGACGAAGTTGAAGGCATAGGAGAAGTCCGGGCGCGGTCTATCAAGGAAGGTTTAAGCCGTTACCGGGATCAGGTTTTACAGGAATGGCACAGGTAGGTTATTGTAAGTAATGTTAAAATAAACCACCCCAAATAATTTTTAAATTTTATGTTGACACTGCTATGCAGCTATGCTAGAATTATAGTTTATTTGACATGGACGCACTTTCATGCTATACTTTATGCGTGGTAAATTTTTTAACGGTAAATAGATAAGGAGGGTACGGCATTGTTTAAAATAGGAGACAAAGTGGTGTACCCGATGCATGGTGCCGGTATTATTGAGTCCATTGAAGAGAAGGAGGTTTTGGGGGAAACGCGCCAGTATTACATCCTCCGTCTTCCCGTCGGCGACATGAAGGTGATGATTCCGATCAACAACGGCGGGGGAGTTGGACTGAGGGAGGTAGTTGACTGGGAAGGCGTGGAAAGGGTGCTCAGCATCCTGCGCCAACAGTGCTCCGCCATGTCTCCCAACTGGAACAGAAGATACCGCGCCAATCTGGAAAAAATAAAAAGCGGCGATATTTACGAAGTCGCCGAAGTTGTGCGCAACCTGATTAAACGTGACCGTGAAAAAGGGCTCTCTTCCGGTGAAAGAAAAATGCTGGAAAATGCAAGACAAATTCTCGTCAGCGAACTGGCTCTGGCCACGGAACTGGAGGAAGAAAAAGCCCGATCACTTTTAGACGGAGCCTTTGCGTAATAGCGTCAGGTAAAACTGGCGTTTTTTATTTCCCAAAAAAACTAACTTTTTAAGTTGATGAAGTGTTTATAAAACCTATATAATAGAGTTATAAATTTTTGTTTAAAATACTTTTAATTCCAAATGAGCAAAGAAAGGAGGTGAAAAAAGTGGTCAAGAAAATAGCTTTTATTGTCCTTGTTGTTTTGTTTACCTCTGCGGGATCCGCAATCGGAATATTATTGGCGAACAGTGATATGTTCACTTTCTTTGCCAACCTGCCCCAGCAGTTTAAATTCGGCCTGATCGGGCTTTCCTCACTGCTTGCCCTGGCGGCCGGCATTTTGCTGGCTCCGCTCATTATTCGCGGGGCTGTAAGGGTTACCGAATTCATTGAGCAGAATCTTCAAAGAACGCCAATTCAAGACCTGGTAATGGGTTCGGTTGGTTTGATTATTGGACTTATAATAGCTAATTTAATGGGTTCCGTACTTTCTTTTATGGGTATTGTCGGTAAAATCCTGTGGATTCTAATCACTCTTCTTCTGGCTTACCTGGGCCTCAGTATCGGTATTAAAAAAAGGGAGGATCTCCTTTCCCTTTTTGCGAGTTTTCCCAAGTTCGGCAAAGAACGTGCTTTAAAAGCCGAGGCTCGCGCCGGTCAGTTTAAGATCCTTGACACCAGTGTTATTATTGACGGACGGATCGCTGAACTTTGTGAAAGTGGTTTTATCGAAGGGATTCAGCTTGTGCCTAACTTTGTTCTTGAAGAGCTGCGTCATATCGCGGATTCGCCCGATCTCCTCAAACGCAACCGCGGCCGGCGAGGCCTGGATATTCTAAACAAGATGCGCAAGGACCCGGAAATAAAAGTACAGATATATGACAATAACCGCGGGTTGGAAGATGTGGCGGAGGTTGACACCAAACTGGTTAAACTGGCCCAAAAACTCGGGGGCAAGATTATCACCAATGATTTCAACCTGAATAAGGTAGCTGAACTGCACGGCGTTAAAGTTCTCAACATTAATGAGTTGGCCAACGCTATTAAGCCGGTGGTGCTGCCAGGAGAAGAAATGGTGGTTCAGGTAGTCAAGGACGGTAAGGAGAGTGGCCAGGGAGTAGCTTATCTGGACGACGGCACAATGATCGTTGTGGACGGTGGCAAGCGTTATATGAGCCAGACTATCCCCGTGCTGGTAACCAGTGTCCTGCAAACGGCAGCCGGGCGGATGATCTTCGCCAAGCCCAAATACGAAAGGCGTATTGAAGGACAGGCAGGTTACGGCGAGGTGAATATTATTGGTTAGAGTGGCGGCGTTGGTGCCTGCCGCCGGGAGCGGCGTCCGGATGGGAACGGATACTAAGAAACAATATCTCACTCTGGACGGCATACCGATCCTGGGGCATGTTCTTAAAAAGCTGGAAGCCAGTACTGTTATTGATAGTGTTGTAGTTATCGTCAACCCGGGTGAGGAAGAATACTGCCGCACAGCAGTGGTTGACGCACTTGGCGTAAGGAAAGTGGCGGCGATTGTACCAGGAGGAAAAGAGCGCCAGGATTCCGTATATAACGGCCTTCTGGCGCTTTCTGCCGATACAAGCATAGTAGTGATCCATGATGGAGTACGCCCTGTTATCAACCACGGCATACTCCAGGCCGTCGTGCAGGCAGCTGAAACGTACGGCGCCGCAATATGCGCGGTGCCTGTCAAAGATACTGTAAAACTGGTCGGGGAGGACGGGTTTGTTGCCAGAACCCTGCCCAGGGGTCGGCTATGGCTGATTCAGACGCCGCAGGCTTTTCGATATGAAACAATAATGGAAGCTTACAAGAAAGCGCGGACGGAGAAATTTTTTGCTACTGACGACGCCGGGCTGGTAGAATTTTCAGGCAAACCGGTAAAGATTGTGCCTGGTTCTTATAAGAATATAAAGATCACGACCCCGGAGGATTTAGTCATGGTGTCAGTTTTCTTGCAAGAAGAGGCGGAGGGCTGCAGTTGAGAGTCGGCGTTGGCTATGATGTGCACAGATTGACTCCCGGCAGGGCGCTGGTGCTGGGCGGCGTAACCATTCCTTATAAAAAAGGACTGCTCGGACACTCCGACGCGGATGTATTGACGCACGCCATTATGGACGCGCTTTTGGGCGCCGCCGGAGCGGGTGATATCGGCAGGCATTTTCCCGATAGTGACAGTCAATACAAGGATATCAGCAGTATGATTCTGCTTGCCAGGGTGAAGGGCCTTCTCTCTGAGAAAGGTCTTAAGGTGGTAAATATTGACACGGTAATTATCGCCCAGGAACCCAGGCTGGCGTCCTATATGGAGAATATGGCCGCAAATGTGGCCGCAGCGCTGGAGATCGGTACCAGCCAGGTGAATATCAAGGCCACAACAACCGAAGGACTCGGGTTTACCGGCGGAGGGGATGGTATCGCTGCTTACGCGATAGCGATGATTGAGTGATGATCAGGGCAAGGCCTTTTTATCTACCTGATTTTCCTGCACCACTTGCCGCCACTTTTCAACAATTTCCCTTTCTCTTTCATCCGCCTTATTTGAGTCTCCGGTAAGTTTTAAGAGTATTTTCAAATCTTCTATATTTATTAGCTCATAAGCGGCTGACTTGCTTAAGTGTCCTGTTATCCCCCTCAGTTTCTCAATACGGCAGCTGGCGCAGTGCATTCTGGTAAGCAGGCAGTTGTCGCAGCATCTTTCCAAAAGCCGATCTATTTCATGGAAATCGTCATGGTCCATCATGCGAAGTCACCCCCTTAAATAAAAAAGACCTTGTAAATTTCAAGGACAGCATCGGCCTTGCGCCTGACTAAATTATATTAGATAGGGCTGGCGGATACAAGTAATATTTCCGCCTGGGCCAACAACCTGTGGAAGCGGCCGTTGCAGTACCTGCCCTTCAGCTTATGCGGCTAAAAAGTTGCCTGCCTGTTAATATAGGTGTTATAATAAGCTACGGTAAAAAACGGTATTTATGCATAGTTTGTTGACATTAACCGTGATTAATTGGTTGCGTGTTTATTAATTTATGACAACAGACAAGGAGGAACATGTTTTGTCGGTTCGGGTGAGATTTGCGCCAAGCCCCACAGGCCCCCTGCATATTGGTGGAGCGAGATCAGCGCTGTTTAACTGGCTTTTTGCCCGCCATTACGGCGGCACTTATATTGTTCGCATAGAAGATACCGACCTTGAGCGTTCATCCCGGCAGTCAGAGGAAAACATTTTGAATTCACTGCGCTGGCTTGGCCTGGACTGGGACGAGGGCATTGATGTTGGAGGGCCTTACGGGCCGTACCGGCAGACTGAAAGGCTGGATATTTACAGCCAGTATGCGGAAGCTCTCCTGAAAAACGGCCTGGCCTACCACTGCTACTGCAGCGAGGAAGAACTCGCGGCAGAAAGAGAAGCGCTGATGGCCAAGGGCGAACTACCGAGGTATATGGGTCGGTGCCGGGCTCTTACAGAAGAGGACTGCCAGCACCATGAGGCGGCAGGTCGCCGTCCAGTGGTACGCTTCCGGGTGCCTGCCGGTGAGGTGGTTGTGGTCAAAGACATCGTCCGGGGAGATGTTTCTTTTGAATGCAGCGATATCGGCGATTTCATCATAATCAAGTCGGACCGTATCCCCACTTACAATTTCGCTGTAGTGGTGGACGACCACACCATGGTCATCAGTCATGTAATCAGGGCGGAAGAGCACCTGTCCAATACCCCGCGCCAGATATTATTATACAACGCCCTGGGCTGGGATATTCCGGAGTTTGCCCACGTGTCTCTTATTCTGGGCAAGGACCGCAGCAAAATGAGCAAACGTCACGGCGCCACGGCCATTGAGCAATACCAGGCAAAAGGCTATTTGCCCGAAGCCCTGGTCAATTTTCTGGCCCTTTTGGGCTGGTCTCCCGGTGGCGAGGAAGAAGTATTTCCCCTGGACGAGCTGAAGCAGCAGTTTTCTCTGGATCGGGTGGCCAAGAGTCCCGCTGTTTTTGACCTGGAAAAACTGAACTGGTTGAACGGTCATTATATTAGACAGGCGCCCCTGGATCAGCTTACCGCTCTTGCCATCCCCCATTTTGAAAAAGCCGGATATTTAAGCGCCCCACTGTCACCTGAAAAATATCAGTGGGTTAAAATGGTAGTGGCCTCTGTCCAAAAACATCTCAGCTGTATGGAGGAAATAACCACCCAGGCCAAAATCTATTTTGACGACGAAGTTCAAATTGAAGGGCAGGAAGCTCAGGAGATTATGGCTGGTGAGCAGGTTCCGGCAGTGTTGCGTGATTTGATCAAAAAAGTGAGTGTCACAATTTCAGGTGAGATAAAAGAAAATGAGGCTAAAGAACTCTTGAAGGAAGTTGGCAGGGACCTCGGGCTTAAGGGGAAACAGATATTCATGCCGGTGCGCGTAGCGCTCACCGGAAGTACACAGGGACCTGATTTGAACCAGATCATGGCCATCCTGGGCAGGGATGGAATTATCCGGCGCCTGTCAAGATGGACGTGAGATGTGAGACGTGAGAAGAGAAAAGTGATGATTTATGGTTTTTAGAGACCCAACAGGAATGCAGTATATACCGACGTCCGACGTCTGACGACTGACGTCCGAATTGGGAGGTCATTCTTCTATGGAAGTTTATAACACCATGACCAGGCGCAAAGAAACATTCCAACCACGGGAGCCTGGCAAGGTTGGCCTATATGTCTGCGGCCCGACAACCTACAACTATATACATCTGGGCAACGCCAGGCCACTTGTGTTTTTCGACACCGTGCGGCGGTATTTCGCTTATAAGGGTTACGAGGTTCTTTATATTCAGAACTTTACCGACGTGGATGACAAAATTATCAACCGTGCCGCCCAGGAGGGAAAGGATCCCCTGGAGCTGTCCCGCATATATATCAACGAGTACTTTAAAGATGCTGATGCCCTGAATGTGCGCCGGGCGGATGAGCACCCCAAAGTTACCGGACATATGCCAGGAATTATCAAGATGGTGGAGGCTCTGGTAGAAAACGGCTCAGCCTATGTGGTGGAAGGTGACGTTTACTTTGAGGTGCGAAAATTTGCCGGCTACGGCAGGCTTTCCGGCCGTACCCTGGATGACCTGCAGGCTGGAGCGCGGGTGGAGGTCGATACCAGAAAGCGCGATCCGCTGGACTTCGCCGTCTGGAAATCGGCCAAGCCGGGCGAACCTTTCTGGGACAGCCCCTGGGGACCTGGCCGGCCGGGCTGGCATATTGAATGCTCGGCTATGTCTTTGAAATACCTGGGGACCAACTTTGACATTCACGGCGGGGGCTTTGACCTGATCTTTCCCCACCATGAAAATGAGATAGCCCAGAGTGAGGCCGCTACCGGGGAGCCCTTTGTGCGCTACTGGCTGCACAATGGTTTTATCACTGTAAAAGAAGAAAAAATGTCCAAATCCTTGGGCAACTTCTTTCTGGTCAGGGACATCCTGGCTAAATTCCAACCGGAAATAGTGCGTTTTTTCCTTCTCTCAACGCACTACCGTAGCCCCCTGGATTTTGACGACGAGAAACTGGCCGTCGCTGGACGAGGACTGGAGAGAATAAAGACCAGCGTCCGCCTTTTAACAGAAGCACTGGTAAAGAGGACCGGTGAAGACGCGGCGGCAACGACGGGAGATTTGAAGTCAGCGATTGATGCTATAAAGTCCTCCTTTGAGGCCGCCATGGACGATGATTTTAACACAGCCCTGGCTGTCGGAATCACCTTTGATCTGGCCAGGGAAGTCAATACGGCGGTTCAACAATTGGGAGACACGTTGGCCGGGGCCGACCGGGAGATTTTAATCAAAGCCATGGACTTATTTAAATTATTCAATGAAGTTCTGGGTGTTTTTAAGGTTGACAGCAATGGCAGTATTATTATTGAAAGCGCTTCCGAAGAAAGCTCGGGCTTTGCTGAAAAACTTCTCAACCTGATTATAGAGGTGCGGCAAGAGGCCCGGAAGAAGAAAGACTGGGGTGCTTCCGACCGGATCAGGGACGGCCTGAAAGAGCTGGGCATTGTCCTGGAGGATACACCGCAGGGAGTTCGCTGGAAAAAGCAGGGATAGATTTGTTGTTTAATAATAAAACCAAAAACATTGAGCGGCCGGCAGATCTTCCGGCTCTGGTCCTGGCCTACATCGGCGACGCGGTATATGAGCTGGCGGTACGTGAGTATCTGGTGAACACCGGGCTGGCAAGGGTTAACAAACTCCACTGCGAGTCCGTAAAATACGTCAACGCCGGCGCGCAGTCCAAAGCCCTGCACGCGTTGGAGGGAAAACTCAGCGAAGATGAGGCGGCGGTTATGCGCAGGGGGCGCAACGCCAAATCACCCCACGTCCCGCGGGGCGCCGGGGTGATTGAGTACCGGCACAGCACCGCGCTGGAAAGTTTAATTGGCTATCTCTATTTGAAAGGTGACGCCGACCGGCTTGCTGAGATTATAGACGTAGCACTGGAAGCCATACAGAATGAGACGTGAGATTAAAGGGATGGCCTTAAAGGTCTAAAGAGACTTGAATGGAATACTCGGATACTCACGACCAAATTGTCCCACGACCCACAACTGATTATTGAGGTGTTAAAAATGGGCGCTAAAAAGTTGAGTGTTAGCCTTCTAAGATACACTCCCGACCCTCAGGAGATTATTGCCATGGGGGCCAAGCTGTGTTACTCGCCGGCTGATGTTGAGGAGTTGAAGAAGGGTATTGAGGCCAGAAACCAGGAGCCTTTCCTGGAGCGGCTGATGGAATTTAGCCACCTTTCCCCTATTGAGCACGCCAGTTTTACTTTCGGTATAGAGGGCGTGTCCCGCAGCCTGTTGGCCCAGATTACCAGGCACCGCATCGCCAGCTTCAGCGTCAAGTCCCAACGATACGTTTCGGAAGCCAGCGCGGCGAAAGAGGAAGACGTTTTTGGCTATATCATTCCACCGCGTATTGAAGCGCTGGGCACAGAGGCGGTTCAGACCTTCGCAAGCCAGATGAGGCAGATCCAAAAATGGTACGACGACTGGGTGGAAAAGCTCGGGAACAGCGGGGAGTCCGCCAATGAGGACGCCCGTTTTGTCCTGCCCAACGCGGCGGAGACTAAGATGCTGGTCACCATGAACGCCCGGGAACTGCTCCACTTCTTTAACCTGCGCTGCTGCAACCGGGCCCAGTGGGAGATCCGGGCGCTGGCGACAGAGATGTTGCGTCTGGTTAAACAGGCTGCGCCTGTTGTTTTTAGGGAAGCCGGGCCTGGCTGCCTGCAAGGCCCCTGCCCGGAAGGTAAGATGAGCTGCGGCAAAAGCCGCGAGGTCAGAGAAAAATTCAGGAATGTTTAAAATTACCATTTGACAGGATAGAATAGGTTCGATTAAATAAGTTAATAAGTTAAGAGCCTGGCCCCTAACTTAAAAAGGAGAGTGTCAACCTGGACGACATTATTGCCGGCCGTAACCCTGTAAGAGAAGCCCTGCGATCAGGCCGGCCGATCAACAAGATTATGATTGCGGAGGGTGTTTTAACTGGCCCTCTTCAGGAAATATTCACAACAGCCAGGGACAGAAAGATTCCCGTGCAGAAAGTGGAGCGCCAGCGCCTGGAAAAGTTCGCTTCCGGCATCGCCCACCAGGGTGTTCTGGCTTTTCTGGCCGCCAAAGAATACGTGGATGTTGACGATATCCTGGCGGGTATTAGCCCGGGTGAGGCGCCTTTTCTGATCATCCTGGATGAAATCAGCGACCCTCACAACCTGGGCGCGATTCTGCGCACAGCTGACGCCGCCGGAGCGCACGGGGTGGTTATTCCCCGCCGCCGCTCGGCGCCGCTGACCCCTACCGTGGCCAAGTCATCCGCGGGTGCGATTGAATATGTTCAGGTGGCAAGGGTGGCCAATCTTCCTCAAACCATAGAGGGGCTCAAAAAGAAGGGTCTTTGGATTGTAGGCGCTGAGGCGGACGGTGGGGATATTTTTTGGGACGCCCGACTGGACGGCCCCTTAGCGATGGTTATAGGTGGAGAAGATAAAGGCCTGGGGCGCCTGGTTAAAGAGCGTTGTGACAGCTTGGTGCGGCTGCCCATGTCCGGGCGGGTTAATTCCCTGAACGCTTCGGTTGCTGCGGCCTTGTTGGCTTATGAAGTGCTTCGGCAGAGAAGAAGGGCTCTTGATAATGAAAGAGTTTCTGGTCGTTGACGGCTACAACATCATCTATGCCTGGCCTGAGTTTGAAAGGCTCAAAGAATCAGGCCTGGAACACGCCAGGTATAAGCTGGTATCGATCATGGCCAATTATTCTTACTTATCAGGACAAAAAATATTTGTGGTCTTTGACGCCCACCAGGTAAAAAATTCTGTTGAAAGAAAAGATACCCTTGACAGCGTGGAGGTTATATTTACCAAACAGGGAGAAACCGCCGACGCTTACATTGAAAGTCTGGTAGGACGGCTATTTAATGAAGGAATTATTTATGTGGCGACCTCTGACTGGGCTGAGCAGGGCATAATTTTTGGCAAGGGAGCCTTCCGCCTTACACCCGGTGAACTGCGCGACCAGGTTGACAAAGCCAGAAAGGAAAGCCAGGAGCATTACGCTAAAACCCTCCCTTCAGAGAGCTACCTGGAGAACCGACTCCTGGACCAGGTGAGATCAAAGTTGGAGAGATGGCGTCGAGAAAAAAAATAGACAAGACAAGGTCTCTATTAATTTTACCTTGACGAGCTATCACCCCTTCGTTATAATTATGTTGGAAACTTGGCCGGAAACTCACCTTGAACGATGCCTTAACCCAGAGAGACAAAAAGCGCGAGGGTTATTACCTGGACTTAGTGTCAGGCGAGGGAGAGGTTTTTTTGTTTTTCTCGTACTGAAAAGAGAAAGAGCGAGGGGATATTGTGAGTCTTCAAGCCCAAAGGGAAGTTCCTACCGGGTATCAGGTTCTAATTGACGAGGAAGTAGTTGAGTTTGCTCGAGAAGGTGATGATAGCGCACTAGAGTATCTAATTAACAAGTACAGGAACTTTGTCAGGGCTAAAGCCCGCTCCTACTTTTTGATCGGGGCTGACAGGGAAGATATCATCCAGGAAGGTATGATTGGCTTATACAAGGCCATTCGTGATTTCAAACTGGACAAGTTGTCTTCATTCCGTGCATTTGCCGAATTATGCATTACCAGGCAGAT
>JBAZQW010000063.1:0-10407 GCA_041645005.1 Desulfotomaculaceae bacterium
TTTCCGGTACGACCTGTTATCTTCAAAGCATATAATAGAAGATATAATTGGGAAAGAAGTCAAAATTTACAGGGCTCCATCGTGGTCAATATCGCCGGATACCCTTTGGGCGTTAGAAATTTTAGAAGAAGAAGGGTTTACATGTGATTCAAGTATCTATCCCTTTAAAAATCCGCTTTACGGTATAAATGGGGCGCCAGTTTTGCCATTTCATCCGGTAATTAATGGTAGGAAGCTTAAATTGATAGAATTTCCACCAACTGTTTTAAAAGCAGGTAAAATAAGTGTACCTTTTGCCGGGGGGCTATATTTAAGAATATTCCCTATTTGGTTTATTTCCTGGGCTATGGCTAAAATAAACAGGCAAAGACCCGGTATGGTTTATATCCACCCTTGGGAGACAGACATAGGTCAGCCTAAACTTAAGGCGCCATTAATAAATAAAATGACCCACTATATAAATCTGAATACAACAGTAAGTAAGCTTGAAGAACTATTGAGGCATTTTAATTTCGTCCCGCTGGGTGATCTAATAGATGAAGGAATTTTCCCCTCACTTCCGGTTTTGTAATTATTAAATTCTTAGAAAGCCCCTTGGGTATTAAATGAAATGAAGAGATTTGTGTTGACCAACATTAATAAATTTTATAATAATAATAATAACCGCTTTCAAGGGGCTGTAAGCGCGGTTATTATTATTAATCTTGTTTTGGCTGTAACAGCTCTTCTTAAGGATGTTTTTACAGCTTCCTACCTGGGCACCTCGTCACAGGCGGACGCTTTTTTGCTTGCTTATTTTCTTCCTGATATGGCCGGCAATAATATATTGGCCAGCTCCATTGGTATTGCCTGTATCCCGGTTTTTTCCAGGCTGTTAACGTCAAAAGATTCTTATCGCATGATTAAAAGTATAACAAGTATCTTTTTATACTTTACGATATTTTCATTATTGCTTTTGGTTTTTTCTATCTTGGCAAAGGACTTAATAATAAGAAATCTGGGGTCTGGTTTAGATGTAAGCACAAGAATTCTTTGTACTAAATTGTTTGTAATAATGCTGCCAATTCTGGTGGTTTACCCCATTATAGCTATAGGTACAGCGGTCATGCAGGTTTACAACAGATTTATTATTCCTGCCCTTGCCCCGGTAGTTTTTAACTTGTTTTTTTTAAGCGGGTTACTTTACGGCTATTTTTTGGTAAAACCCCTCCAAAAGGGAGTTTATGCAATTTCAGTCTCCATTTTAGTTGGGGTAATGGCCATGATAACATTAATCTGGGGTTCTTTAAAAAAACATCATGTTAAGATATTGATGTGGCCGAAAATATCTGAATTTTTCAGGCCTTCAGCAGATGTAAAAGATATTTTTAAAACCTTTTTTCCCTATGTGTTAATTTTGATGTCATCACAGCTTGTATTCGTTGTAGAAAGGTACCTGGCATCTAACCTGGGGGTGGGTACAATTGCCGGTTTGAATTACGCGTTCAGGCTGGCGCAGTTTCCCTTGTGGGTATTTGTCTCAGCGGTAAGTGTTGTCGCGTTTCCCTCCATGTCCAAGGCGACCGGGATGGGAAGGCTGGAGGAATTAAAGGGCACTCTAAGTAAGTCTCTGCAACTGGTATTGATTATAACGCTTCCGTTGACTATCTGCCTTTTTGTGCTACGTGTGCCTATTGTATCGATCTTGCTCCAAAGAGGATCTTTCGAAGCTAATTCTGTTCAGATAACAGCCGGAATACTGGCCGGTTATGCCCTTACTGTGGTGTCGCAGGGTTTTGTAATTATTTGTATTAGGGCCTTTCTTGCAATAGACCGGGTATTAGTTGCTTTGTTAGTTGCTATTGTCTCGTCCGGAGTAAATATAATTTTTGATATTTATTTAGTAAAAGTAATGGGTTCGGCTGGCCTGGGTTACGGTGCGGCGGCAGGCGCCCTGGTTAATTCCATGATTATTGTTTTTCTTCTGAACAGGACCTTGGAATTGGGTATAAATAAGCGCTTAAGTGTTTTTATGAAAATAGTGGCCGCTAATATACCGGTTTTACTGGTTATGTGGCTGTTTTATAAAGTTTGGTATTTTGTAGAACCAAATGGTGGATTTGTTAGGGTAGGATACGCCTTTGGAGTAGTTGCGGTAGGCTTGCCTCTTTACCTTGCATGTTTACGGCTCTTAAGAATTAAAGTAATGGATACTTTAAATAACCTCATTTAAGCTGGGGGGAACAGAACGTGGAAAAGGCTGACTGTTTAGTCATAATCCCCGCATATAACGAAGAAGAAAACGTTGGGAAAGTTTTGGAAGATATCCGCAATTTAAAAATCGCATTGGATATTGTTGTTATTAATGACGGCTCAAGGGACAAAACCGAGGCTGTAGTTAGGGAAGCAGGGGAGAAAGTAATTAATCTTCCCTATAATCTCGGGTACGGCGCGGCACTTCAAGCAGGGTTTAAATATGCGGTTTCAACGGGGTATGAATACGTCGTTCAATTTGACGCCGATGGGCAGCACGATCCAAAAGATATATTAAAAATTTTTCATAAGCTGCGGACGAGCGACTGTGATATTGTGATCGGGTCACGATTTTTGGAAAAAAGTTCTTTCAGGACCGGCGCCTTAAAAAAAATAGGCATATCTGTATTTAGATTTTTAATAAGAATGACTACAGGAGCCAAAATTACAGATCCCACATCGGGGCTGCAGGGTTTGTCAAAACGTGTGTTTAATTATTATGCTGTAATGGGTAACTACCCCGAAGATTTCCCGGATGCGGATACCTTGATAAACATGATATTGTTAAATTACCGGGTCAAGGAAATTCCTGCCCATATAAAGAATAGAAATTCAGGAAAGAGCATGCATACAGGCATTAAGACAGCTTTTTACTTTATTAAAATGCTGGTCAGTATACTGGTTGTACTGCTGAGAAAAAAATCAAAAGTGGAGTGCTTAAAAAATGAGTAGTGTATTGAAGTTGTTTATATTGGTACTGGGAGTTGTTTTTGTTGTAGCAGTTGTATTCCTCTTGGTAAAAAGAAGGATTAATGAACGAAACTCCCTACCCTGGCTGGCAGGTTCCCTGGTAATCTTAGTTCTTTCGGCAGTGCCGGAGCTCCTTGATTTTTTAGCCCGTATCACTGGCATAGATTATCCGCCCGCCCTGCTTTTTTTGCTGGCAACTCTAATTATTCTATTTATATTGTTATACCAGTCAATACAGATTTCTGTTTTACAGGATAAATGCCGTGAACTTGCACAACACCTGGCTATAATTAATTCATCAGGCGAAAAAACAGTGCATGAGAAAAGAGGAAAAATGTGCATGGCGAAACAGGAGATCGCTGCGACCTGTGAAACAGAGGAGGCGCTTAGGGAAACGTATGATAACCGCTCAGATTAAACTTTGGCTCAATAAAGCTTTGGGTTTTTTTTACTATATAACTTTAAGTCTGAATTTGGTATATATTCTAGTTTTTTTACTGGCGCTGCTAATATTGCTGGTGTTTTTATTGATCTATCAAAAAAGAAAGACCAGCTTGTTAAAAATACAATCTGAGACTATCAACAATGTCCTTGCAAATCTTCAGCCGGCAAAAGGACTGGAAAATAATTTATTAGATTTCCTGAGATTGATTATTCCTCTTATCAAAACAGACGGTTACTATTTCTACCTGCTTGAGCAAAAAAGCAACAATTACCTACTGAAAGCGGTATACCACGTTGAAGACGGCGACGGCCGGATAGCTCCAAGCTACAGCGGCCTTGTACCGTACAAAAAGGAAAAATACAGCCCCCCACTGGGCATTTCCGCCGATCAGCGGCCCGAAAAAATTTCTATTATAAAAGATGGCGAGGTACCTTTTTTAGAAATACAGGTTAGGGGAGGATCCGGGCTGATAAGAGTCGGACCTGTTCGTCATGTTTTAAAAAAAACCATAGAGCTTTTGGAGTACCTGTCCGAAAAAATACAGCCTGCCTTGGAAATAGTGCTTAAAATTGAAAAAATGAAGAGTCAGGTGGAATCATTTTCTGCCTCAAGTCAGGCCATACGTTCTCTCACCAAATCCATCTTTGATCTTGACGGTTCTCTTTCTACAATAATGGGTTTAAGTATTAAAATTGTGGACGCGGCAGGCGGCTGCTTTTTGTTTAAAGGCAACGATAGGATGGAAGTTGCAGCAATTTCCGGGCTGGGGAAAGAAACAAAAAATCTTTTCCTGGCTGATCAGGAAACCCAACACCTCTTGCATAAACTGGCGGAGGATGGCAATTTCATGGCTTTAACCAGGGAAAGCAAGGATTTCTTTAGTATACCCCCTTATTTTGCGGCTACCGGAATGGAAATGATTCTTCTTCAGAAAGTTTCAGGAGGAACAATTAGCGGAACCGCAGTTTTATGGCATAACAGGTCTGGTGTGATAGAGCCGCACAGGGTTTCCGCCCTTCAGGTGCTAATTAGAAGAATGGGGGACACCCTGGACAGGCAGTTAAAATTCAAGGAATTATCCGACTCTTACCTCGATATGTTAAAGATGCTGGTGTTAACGGTTGATAATATTGATTCATATACAGTAGGACACTCAGAGTTAATCTCTAATTACGCGGGCATTATTGCCAGGGAAATGAAGTTAAGCGATAAGGACATTAAAGAAATAATGCTGGCGGGATACTTACACGACGTGGGCATGCTGGGACTTTCCGGTGATATTCTGTTTAAAACAGATGTATACACGGATTTAGAATTTGAAACCATGAAACTGCATGCGGAGGTAGGAGCTTCCATAATAGAGTCAACCATCTCGAATAATAAAATTGCTTCATATATCAGGTATCACCACGAACGTTGGGATGGTTTTGGTTACCCCGGGATCTTAAAGGGAGAGGATATTCCCCTTGGAGCAAGGATCCTTACGGTAGCTGATATGTTTAATGCCAAACTTACCGGACGTAAGTACAGGGAGCCCGCAAATTTTGAAAGGGCTGTTTATGATTTAAGCGCGGTATCGGGAACGCAGCTCGATCCAAGATTAATTGAGTTATTGATCGGCTGGTTCAGAAAAAAACAGGAAAACCCGTCAAGAAAGGGCCGTTCCCTCGGGATATGCCATGAAATGAGATGCTGTCCGCCAAATATATCAAGGCATTGTCCAGCCTATAATAAAGATGTTAACTGTTGGGAAATAGAAGGCACCAATTGTTTGGCTCATGGAAATATATGTGCTTCATGCATGGTGTACACCGAATTTATATACAGGACCGGAAAAACTATCCGTTAACCGGAGGGTATAGTGGAAGTGGACTGGCTGAACAGGTTTAACGCGGCAAAAAATTATGCCCTTTATTATGGTGACGGTAGGGATAATGAATTATCCAGTTTTGATGTGGCTATCGTAGAGCCGGGGGGGCAAAGTCCGGAATCCGTCCGCAGGATGCAGGATGCAGGCGCCTTGGTTCTAGGCTATTTGAGTGTATCGGAGATACATCCATCGATGGATGAATTTAAGCTGCTGGACTACAGCGACTTTTTATGTATAAATGGGCGCCCTCTTGTTAACCGGGAATACAGTAATTACCTGGCAGACCTTCGTTCAAAACGCTGGAATGATATACTGCTGTACAAATCCGGTCATATATTGCATAATTTGGGATATGACGGGTTGTTTCTGGATACAATAGGCAATGTGGAGTCAGGTGATCTTGCGGTATCGTTAAAGGACTCGCTTCTAATAGCTGCAGCCGATATTGTACGGAAAATAAGAGCCATATTCCCTAACCATATCATAGTACAAAATTGCGGTCTGGAGAATCTCTGCTTTTTAACGTCAGGGTATTTAAACGGTATTTGCTGGGAGAATCCGAATTTTGAAAACCCGGCCGGCATGTTATGGGCCAAAAATATAGTTAGTAATCTTGTAAAGTTAAAGGATAGATACGGTTTAAAAATATTTATACTTCTCGAAGAAAAGGATAAAGCCGGCGCCGGCGCCCCTGACGCAGCGACTGAAAGAAATTATCAGATGGCGCGAGAGGTTGCAGAACTCAACAGATTCCTTCTATATAGAGCTCCTTATAGATACGTTGGCGGTGTTAACCTGCCGGCGGAGTTTGACAGGGATACTTAAATATTCTCAAATGTTTACAATAGTTTTTCCTGTTTGTTCACTGCCAGTTTGATGCCGCCGCCAGTCAGTTCAGCAAAAAACTCTTTCAAACCGGGAACATCCCGGGGGTCCTTCAACTCGCTGTTCTCGTGTGGTTTCTCCGCTGCCAGTTTGCCCCCGCAAATCTAATCCTTTCTCCTGTCTTAACTTGGCATCCCATAGCCCTGGAGATATGAGAGAGGAGATAACATGATGAAACGCTGGCTGATAATCCTGATAACGCTAATTATTCTGACCAATATGTTTTAAAAATAAATTAATGAATAAAAAAAGAGACATATCCCAGTTTTCATTATAATAGTGGGATAAGCACAAGCAGCAATAATAAGAACAAGCTTGAAGCGCTGAAATACGCCAGCATACTAAACACCTCACTTTGAAGTAGTTTTGCTCAGATTCTTTGAAGACGGGTGAAAATCTTGCATACGCCGATTGTATTTTGCTGGCATAAAAGAAATTTTTGGTTTCAGGCGCAGGAAAAATGAGAATAATGACGAAATATAATTAAACTATTTAAACCTGGAGGGTCTTTATGGCTGAGCAGGAATCCCGGGTGGAGGTTGAGATCTTTGGTGAATACTATACCTTGAAAGGGGATGGCACCAAGGAAGAGATTCAAGCGCTGGCCCAGTTCGTCAACCGGAAAATGAAACAACTGGCAGACCGTAACACCCGGTTGTCAAAATCCCAGACAGCCGTATTGGCCGCGCTGAACATTGCAGACGAATTAAAAAAGCTGCGGGAAGAACATGAAAACCTGGTTAGAATGCTGGAGCCTGAAAAAAAGGAAAGCAAAAAGAACTCATGAATGAGAATTCATGAGTTCTTTAATGTGGGGAATATTAGTTTTAAGGGGCTGTTTACTGGATGAAAAACGAGGAAGTGGCCTGGGTTTTTCATGATCTGGCCGATTTATTGGAGTTCAAAGGGGAAGTTTTTTTCAAGATCCGCGCTTACAGAAACGCTTCCAAAGTTTTGGCCGGCCTTGATGAGCCGCTGGAGGAGATCCGGCAAAGAGGGGGACTGGCCAAAATACCAGGTATCGGCAAGAACATCGCCGCCAAGATTGATGAGCTTCTTTCCACAGGCCGGCTGAAAAAGATGGAGGAGCTTTTAAAAGAGATTCCGCCCGGACTTCTGGATATCATGTCCCTGCCCGGGATCGGCCCGAAAAGGGCTGGCCTGCTCCTGTCTGGTCTGGGGATTACCAGCCTTGACGAATTGTCCAGGGCAGCCAGACAGGGCCGGGTAAGGGGACTTCCGGGGATGGGTGGCAAAGTTGAAAAGGACATTATCAGATATATTGAAATGCGGGAGGACAGGGGAGATCGTATACTGCTGGCTATGGCCAGGGATTTGGCCGGTGAGTTCGCCTCGTTTTTAAAGAAACTGCCGGGAGTGGCCAGGGTCGAGGCCGGGGGAAGCGTGCGCCGCTGGCGGGAGACAGCCGGTGACATCGATCTGGTTGTCGCAGCCGGTGACCCGCAGCAGGTAATTGAGGCGGCCGCGAGTTGCTCCATGGTCATAGGGGTGCTGGAAAAAAATGCACACAGGACTCGTTTGCAGGCCCATTGGGGTATCGTCGTGGACCTGCAGGTTGTGCCGGAAAAGCAGTTTGCCCTGGCCTTATTTTTAAACACCGGGAGTCATGCGCACCTCCAGCGGCTGGAGCCCTTACTGGCGGGTACTGGTGTCAATTTTGATCCGTCATCCCTGGTAGAAAGTGAGGCTTTCAGTGATGAGCGGGAGATTTACGCCAGACTGGGTTTGCCATTTATCCCTCCCGAACTGAGGGAGGACCGGGGTGAGGTGGAGGCCGCCGCGGCAAACAGCCTGCCCCGCCTGGTAGAGCTGGGTGATATTAAAGGAGACCTGCATATGCACACCGTCTGGAGTGACGGAATCTGCACCATAGAGCAGGTGGCGGCCCGCGCCAGGGCAAAGGGCTACGAATATATCGCGCTGACAGATCACTCCCAGTCTCTTAAAATTGCCAGGGGCCTTTCCCTGGAAAGGCTCAAAGAACAGCACCGGGAAATCCGGTCACTCAATGAAAAAACGGATGATATCCGCCTCCTTACCGGCATTGAAGTTGATATCCTGCCCAGGGGCGGCCTGGACTGCCCCGATGAAATCCTGGAGGAGGTGGACCTGGTGGTCGCCTCGGTGCACAGCGCTTTTAAACAGGACCGGGAAACCATGACCGCCCGGATTATATCCGCGGTGGAAAATAAAAATGTTGATATTATCGGGCACCTGACCGGCAGGCTGATCGCCCAGCGGGAAGGATACGCCGTTGATGTGGAGAGGGTGTTGGAAGCGGCTGCCAGCTGTGGTACTATATTAGAGATAAATTCTTCTCCGGACCGCCTGGATTTGAATGACCTGAACGCCCGCAGGGCTGGGGATATGGGCATAAAGATGGCCGTGAACACCGACGCCCACGACCTGAAAAGGATGGAGGAAATGATCTACGGTGTGTCGGTGGCGCGGCGGGCCTGGCTGGAGCCGGATGATGTGGTCAATACCATGCCCGTGGAAAAACTGGTGAAATTTTTGAGGAACAGATAAAAGCAGGTGTTATAAGGTTGCCGGAAAAATTACCTCCTCTTAAATGCCTGGCAGTCGCGAAGGAGATCCTGCCCCGATCTTTTTATGCCAGGGATACTGTGACTGTGGCCAGGGAACTGCTCGGTGGCATCCTGGTCAGTGATCATCCTGAAGGGATTTGCGCCGGCAGGATCGTGGAAACCGAGGCGTACCTCCAGGGGGACCCCGCCTGCCATGCCTCACGCGGCATGACCCCACGTAACAGGGTAATGTTTGGACCGCCGGGCCATGCTTATGTTTATTTCATATATGGGATGTACTACTGCTTTAATGCTGTCACCGCCGCTGAAGGGGTGGGGGAAGCTGTTCTGATCCGGGCGCTCGAGCCACTGGCAGGGGTACCTCTGATGCGTGCCAGGCGGGGGCGGGAAAGGCTGGCCGAGCTGTGCGGCGGCCCGGCCAGGCTGGTGCAGGCGCTGGGCATTACCCGCCAGCACAACGGCGCCGACCTTACCGGCGGCACCCTGTATGTGTGCGGAGGCGGCAGCCCAGGGGAAAGAATTGTAACCACGACCCGGATCGGCATCAGGGAGGGCGGGCAGCTGCCGCTGCGTTTTTACCTGGAGGGAAATGTCTATGTGTCAAGGAAGTAAACCGTCCCCCTGTCTCATCCATTGGAATGTCTGGATGAATCCGGGTGTACATAGAAAGGAGATAAAATATGAAAATAAAAGAAATATACCAGCTGGCTATTGAAAAGGGCAAAAGCAAGGACCCTCGCTCACCGGAAGCGGTGCAAAAGCTATTAGAGAAAGAAAATAAGCTTTACAATGATATGAAGGAAGACGAAAAAAAGGAATATGATCCGGACAGATTGTTCAACCCTTACGGTGACACCAGAGTCCTCTTCGGTGATCCTGAGCAGGAAGTTGCCAGGGTGCTGAGCGGAGTGGATATGGAAACCGGTGAGGTGCTCCTGGCGGACAGGATATCGCAACGCGGCGCGAAAATCGACCTGATCATAGCTCACCACCCGGAAGGCAAAGCCATGTCCGCTCTCTACCAGGTAATGAGCCTGCAGGAGGACATACTGGCCAAGTTCGGTGTGCCGATCAACGTTGCTGAAGGGATTATGGCCTCCCGTATCAGTGAAGTCAAACGGGGTCTGATGCCTTTAAACCACAACCGGGCGGTAGATGCGGCCAGGCTCCTGGGTATTCCCTTAATGTGCGTGCACACACCGGCCGATAACCTGGTAAATGATTTTATCCAGAGCAAGATGGACGCTCAGAAGCCCGAGACGCTGGGCGACGTGGTGAAAATGTTAAAAGAGATCCCTGAATGCGCCGAGGCGGTGCAATATAACGCCGGACCGGCCATCGTCCTGGGGAGCAAGGAAAGACGTGCCGGCAAGATCATGGTGGATATGACCGGCGGCACCAGTGGCTCGGAAGACGCCTACGCCAGGCTGGTGACCGCTGGTGTGGGCACCCTGATTGTGATGCATATTGGAGAAAAGCACCGTAAGGAAGCGGAAAAAAATCATGTGAACGTAATCATTGCCGGGCATATGGCCAGCGACTCGCTGGGCTTGAACCTTTTTCTTGACGAGCTTGTGAGGCGGGGTGTAGAGTTAATTCCCTGCGCCGGGCTGTTAAGGCACGAGCGGAAGGAGTAGCTGCGATGACCCGGAAGC
>JBAZQW010000064.1:0-10394 GCA_041645005.1 Desulfotomaculaceae bacterium
ATGCTGTTTGAAGGAATTTCGAGGTGATGCCAGTTATAAAAACCTAAAATCCAACAAAAACAGGAGGTGTGTAAAGGAATGGCTGTATTTATGTCCGCCGAAGAAGCGGTAAAGTTAATCAAAAACGGAGACACAGTCGCTATTACCGGCTTCGTTGGGATGGGCCACCCGGAAGAGATCTCGGCGGCGGTTGAGAAAAGCTTTCTGGAAACTGGTGAGCCAAAAGGTTTGACTATGACGTTCGGCGCCAGCCAGAACGACGGAAAGTCCAACTGGGGGCTGAACCGTTGGGCTAAAGAAGGCCTAATTAAAAAAGTTGTTTCAGGGCACTGGTCACTGCAGCCCGATATGATCAAGATGGCCGTCGAAGAAAAAATTGAGGCCTACAACCTGCCCCAGGGGGTCGTGTTGCACCTTTGGAGGGCCATCGCGGGGAAAAAGCCGGGGATCATCACTCATGTTGGGTTAAAGACTTTTGTTGACCCCAGGGAAACAGGCGGTAAATTAAACAGCATCAGTCATGAAGAGTACGTTAAAATAGTCGAAATCGACGGCAAGGAATATCTGTTCTACAAATCTTTCCCAATCAACGTGGCAATTATTCGCGGCACAACGGCAGACGAAAAGGGCAACATTTCTATTGAAAGAGAAGGCATCTCCCTTGAGTTTCTTGCTGCGGCGCTGGCGGCTAAAGGGTGTGGCGGAAAAGTTATCGCTCAGGTTGAGAGGGTGGCTAAAGCCGGCACACTGCACCCAATGATGGTTAAAGTTCCGGGAGTTGTTGTAGACGCTATAGTAGTAGCCAGGCCGGAAAATCACTGGCAGGTTCCCATGGGTGAGCAGTACAACCCCGCCCTTTGCGGGGAAACCAGAGTGCCTCTCAACAGAGTCGAGCCCTTACCCTTGAACGAGAGAAAGGTCATCTGCCGGAGGTGCGCCATGGAATTGGTGCCAAACGCAGTTATCAACCTGGGCATCGGCATGCCGGAAGGCGTCGGTGTGGTGGCGGCTGAGGAAAGCATCAGCGAAAGTATGGTAATGACTGTGGAGCCGGGGGTAATCGGTGGAGTGCCTCTAGGCGGAGTGTACTTCGGCACGGCGATCAACCCTGAAGCAATGCTGGATCACCCCAATATGTTCGATTTTTACGATGGCGGCGGACTGGACCTGGCAGTGCTGGGAATGGCTGAGTTAGACCAGTATGGAAACATCAATGTCAGCAAATTTGGTCCGCGCATTGCCGGCGCTGGTGGATTTATCAACATTACCCAGAGTACCAACACGGTCGTATTCTGCGGCACCCTGACCGCCGGTGGCTTGAAACTGGAAATCAAGGATGGAAAATTAAATATCGTTAAAGAAGGCAAAATTAAGAAACTGGTCAATAAAGTAGAGCACATCACCTTCAGCGGTGAATACGGCAGGACGAGTGGTCAAAAGATTTTATATGTAACTGAGCGGGCTGTATTTGAGCTGCGTCCGGAAGGGATCACGCTGACAGAAATAGCGCCGGGAGTGGACCTGGAAAAAGATGTCCTGGCCCAGATGGAATTTAAACCGCTGATAGCTCCGGATCTAAAGCAAATGGATGCACGGATTTTTGATGAACCGGCAATGGGCATCAAAGAGCAGATATTGGCCAAGACAAAGTTTAGATAGTTAAGCAATTAAATAGATGGTGGCTTAAACCCAAAGTTAAATTGGGTTAGTAAAGAATATGAATAGGGGGAAAAGAAAAATGGCACTTAAAACCAGAGAGGACTACCTGAAATCGTTAAAAGCAATGCGGCCCAATGTTTACAAGTTTGGAAAACTCATCGAGGACGTAACCACCGACCCGGCCACCCGCCGGACCGTGGAAAGCCATGCGCGCGCGTTTGACGCAGCGAATGACCCCGAGTACGCTGATGCTTTCACAGCCGTTTCAGACTTCACAGGAGAAAAGATTTTACGCTGGAATGGAATGATGGACAGCCTGGAAGACATCATTGCCAACTCCGTGTTCAAGCGCTGGATGTACCGCTTCACCGGCACCTGCAACGGCGGTGTTTGTGTGGGCTGGAACAGCCAGAACGTGCTGTGGAACGTTACCGCTCTGATTGACAAGGACTGCGGGACCAACTACCAGGAACGTCTTAAGAAGTGGATTATCGGCGCTCAGGAAAAAGGATTGGTAGTGGCAGGCGGCCTTACCGACGCCAAGGGCGACCGCAGCATGAAGGCCTCGCAGCAGCCAGAGCAAGACGCAAACGTACACATCAAGGAAGTCCGGGCAGACGGCGTAGTTATCAGCGGTGTCAAAGCGATGATCTGCGGCGTGGCCGCTGCCAACGAAATCTTCCTTCTGCCGGGCGGCGGCTACAAGGAAGATGACAAGGCCTTTGCGTTAGCATGTGTGGTGCCCCGCGATATAGAGGGCTTAACCATTGTGGAAACCCGCCGGCCAAGTGACGGAAGGGAACTTGATGAGGGCTGGGACATACCTGAAACAGGAATCACCCAGGCCTACTTGATCTTTGAAGACTGCTTTGTCCCCAATGACAGGGTCTTCATGTGCCAGGAATTCAAGTACAGCGGTAAGATCATCGAGTACTTCACAGCCAACTACCGGGCCTGCATCGGCGCCTGCGTGGCCGGCCAGGGCGATATCATGATCGGCGCGGCAGCCTTGATGGCCAGGACCAACGGACTGGCGGCAGGCACGTTCTCCGCCAAGATGGTTGACATGGCGGTAAATAACGAAACCACTTACGCTGTAGGTATCGGCGCTATGGCAGTGGGTAAACCGGGTCCCGGCGGCATGTGGGTTTCCGATTCACTGCTCGCTCATACCAACAAAGTGCATGTAGCTACCCTTCCGTACGAAACCAAGCGTCTCTGCCAGGACATCGGCGGCGGCATCGTGGAAACCGGCTGCTTCCCGTCCTACAAGGACTTCCAGGACCCGAGATATGGCAAGAAAATAGAGAGTGTCGTTAAGGCCAGCGTGAGATTCAGCGCCGAGTCAAGGGCGCGCGCGGCCAGGCTTTCAGAGTGGCTGACCCTGGGCGCGGGCGTTCCGGGATGCATGCACGGCGGCGGGTCACCTGATGGAGCCAAGATGGTTGTCAGAGCGTTCACTCCTGTTGATAAGTTTGCCCAATATGCCAGCAAGATTGCCGGTATTACTGAAGAAGTTACGGAACCTGAAAAGAAAAAGAAATAGAACGTATTTTACACTTCAGATAGCTTGCGGCCGGGGGAAGAAAACCCCGGCCGCCAAAAAAAGAACAGTTTAAGCATTAGAGGGAAAAAGCAACCGCAGCAGTTTTTACAGCTAATAGACCAGCACCAGAACTAAACAACAAACTCACGAGAGGAGACTACCCATGAACTTTCAACTAACCGAAGAGCAGCAATTAGTGCGTGCCAGCGTAAGAGAATTCTGCCAGAAATTCGTAGAGCCCATAGCCCAGAAAGTAGACCAGGAACCATACTTCCCCATGGAAAACGTCAAAAGACTCGCCGAGCAGGAATGGACAGGCATACCCTACCCGGTGGAATACGGCGGCGCCGGATCCGACTATCTGACCTACACCATCGTATTAGAAGAACTCTCACGCGCCTGCGCCACCACCGGATTCACCTTAGAGTGCCACACCTCGCTCGCCAGCTTCCCCCTGTGGAAGTACGGCACCGAAGAGCAAAAACAAAAGTGGCTCGTCCCCCTGTGTAAAGGCGAGATCCTGGGATCATTCGCCCTGACCGAGCCAGGCGCCGGTACCGACGCCGGTTCCGGCACGACAACCGCAGTTTTGGATGGCGACCAGTACGTCCTAAACGGCACCAAGATGTTTATCTCCAACGCCCCCGTGGCCGGAGTCTTCATTATGTTTGCTCTGACCGACAAGAGCAAGGGCGCCAAAGGTATCAGCGCGTTTATCCTGCCCGGCGACACACCGGGACTTACCATTGGCAAACACCTGAACAAGATGGGTATCCGTGGCTCACTCACCGCAGAAGTAATCATGAAAGACTGCCGCGTTCCCAAAGAAAACCTCTTAGGAGCGGAAGGCAAAGGCTTTCCCATGGCCATGTCCACCTTGGACGGCGGCAGGATCGGCATCGCCGCTCAGGCCCTCGGCATCTCCCAGGCAGCCTTAGACGAATCAGTATCCTACTCCAAAGAAAGAGTCCAGTTCGGCAAGCCCATTTCATCCTTCCAGGCTATCCAGTGGATGCTCGCCAACATGGCCACCGACGTAGAAGCAGCAAGGTTTTTAACCTACTACGCCGCCTGGTGCTACGACCAGGGTAAGAACTACAGCAAAGAAGCAGCCATGGCCAGACTGTTCGCCTCCGAGTGCGCCGCCAAGCACACCAACAGAGCCATCCAGATCCACGGCGGCATCGGTTACATTAAAGGCCACAAAGTAGAGCAGCTCTACCGCGACGCCAAGATTACCGAGATTTACGAAGGTACCAACGAAGTCATGAGAATGGTTATCTCCGGCAGCGTACTGCGCTAGCAAATAATTAGAAGCATTAGGCAACAAAAAGTGGGTAGGGCAAGGCTGAAAGTCCAGCCTTTCCCCTTAAAGATAGGTGGCTAGTAAGCTTGCAAAAGCCCTACCCCTTCCAATAAATAAAAGTTTAAAAAATAAAAAATTTAAAAATTTTAATAAAGATTTAAAAAGATTACCCCTAACTAAATACTCTACTCTCCTTTCCTTTGCCTTTGACATGGATAGCATACCTCCTCTTAAATACCGGCCACCCGGCCAGCAATCAGTGCAAGAACACACTATCCATGTCAAGGGACATCTTTTTAAACAAAAAAGATAGTAGAAGAGAGCAATAAAAAGCAAGCAAAAAAAAGAAAGTAGATAGGCTTTTGATTTTTAATATATAAAACCCACTTACCACTTCAACATACGTAAAAGAGGTGAACAATATGCCCAAGATAATAGCCTGTTTCAAATGGGTAATGGACGAGGCAGACATCAAAACAGATGCCAAATCACGCCAATTAGTCCTTGACCGGGTAGGCTATAAGATCAGCGAATACGACCGCAACGCCATAGAAGAAGCAGTACGACTGCAGGAAAAACACGGCGGCAGCGTAGTAGGCATCACCGTAGCCACGCCCAGCGCCAAGCCGTGCCTTAAAGACGCCCTTTCACGCGGGCCCGAAAAAGCCTGCTTTGTTAACGACCCGGCCTTTGAAAGCCTTGACCCCTCCCAGACAGCAGCCATCTTAGCCGCCGTCATAGAAGGCAAAACAGAGTACGACCTGATCATCTGCGGCGAAGGGTCAAGCGACCTGTACGCCCAGCAGGTAGGGCCCGCCCTGGCCGAAAAGCTAGGCCTGCCCTGCGCCACCTACGTCAACAAACTAACCTATATAGAAGAAGAAAACCGGGTTATAGCCCAGCGCAAGTTAGATGACGGCCTGGAAACAGTCTCAATTAAACTACCCGCCCTTATTACAGTCTTACCCGATATCAACACACCAAGGATACCCAGCCTAAAGCAGGTCCTCGGAGCCGCTAAAAAGCCAGTGGATAACATCAGCCTGGCCAGCCTGCAGCAATCATTCGAGCCATGCCTTAAGACAACCAGCATCCTGGCCGCCACCATGGAGCGGCGCCGCCTCAAGTTCACCGCGGAAACAGACGACATCCGCAAAGTGGTAGACGGTTTGCTAAAAGAAGGAGTAATCGCGTAAAGGAGGTTAAAGCCAATGGCAGGAGTTTGGATATTGGCAGAAAGCCGCGAACAAACCCTCGAGCTGCTCAGCGCAGGCAAGAGCCTGGCCGAACAGCTCGGAGCCAAAGTCGCCGCCTTTGCCACCAGCAGCCAGCTGGCCCAGGAATACATCAGCCACGGCTGCGACGAAGTGCTGCTGCTGCCCCCCCTGGCCGCAGACCAGCCATTAGAGTCATACGTGCCAGTAATAGTTGAAGAAGCGCTACTCGCTGGTCCCGACATAATCTTAGCCGGCGCCAGCCAGAGAGGCAGAGAAATAGCAGCCCGCATCGCCGCCAGTTTAAATACCGGACTGTGCAGCGGCTGCACAGGACTGCACCTGGATCAAGATAAGAAACAGCTGGTCATGGAGCGCATGCTCTTTGGCGGAGCCGCAGTGCAGACAGTAGTGTGCCCCAACCGGCCCCAGATGGCCACCATACCCCCCCGCACCTTTGAGCAGGCCCCGCTGGTAGAAGGATATAAAGGAGAGGTAAGGCAGCTGCCCGCAGCCCCGCCTTCCCGTGTAACAGTAGTCGAAAGGACACCCAAAACAAGCGAGGCCGTAGACATAACCGAAGCCAAAATAGTCGTGTGCGTAGGCCGCGGCGTGGAGAAAAAAGAAGATATCGCCCTGGCGAAAGAGCTGGCCGGCGTTCTAGGCGGCGAAGTAGGCTGCTCACGGCCTGTGGCCGAAGACCTGCGCTGGCTGCCAGAAGAGCTTTATCTAGGCATATCCGGCAAAAAAGTCAAGCCCGACCTGTACATCGGCGTCGGCGTAGCCGGACAGATCCAGCACGTCAGCGGCATCCGCGACAGCAAAGTAATAGTGGGCATCAACCGCGACGAAAACGCGCCTATCTTTGAAGCAGCCGATTACGGCATCGTAGGCGATTTGTATGACGTGGTGCCCAAGCTCGTCAAAGAACTAAAAGCCGCCTTAAAAATATAAGCAGTGTGGTGGTAGAAATGGAAGAAGAAAAATTTGGCGCCATAATCGTAGGAGCCGGCCCCGCCGGTAGCACCGCCGCCTATTTGCTGGCCAAAGAAGGCCTTGAAGTACTACTCATTGAAAAAGGAGCCGCGCCCGGGGGCAAAAATATGTTCGGTGGCCGCATGTACAGCCATGCCTTAAACCAGATCATACCAGACTTCTGGGACCAGGCCCCGGTCCAAAGAGCCGTCTCCAAAGAAACGGTCACCTTTTTAGCCGGCGATCAAGCCGTGTCCTTAAACTGCCAGGATCTGAGCTGGGTAAGCCCGCCCTATCATTCCTTCACCCTCTTGCGCGCCGAATTTGACGCCTGGCTGGCCGCCAAAGCGGAAGAAGCCGGCGCCATGCTCGCCTGCGGCATACGTGTGGACGACCTTTTAATTAAGGGCGGCAAAGTGGCAGGCATAATAGCCGGAGAAGACGAGATGCTGGCCGACGTGGTCATAGCCGCCGACGGCGTCAACTCCATCATAGCCCAAAAGGCCGGATTAAGAAAAAAAGCGCCTGAACCACATCAGGTGGGCACCGGAGCCAAGCAGGTGATCAAGCTGTCCGCCGAGGCCGTCAGCCAGCGCTTTGGGCTTAGCGGCAATAACGGCGCGGCCCAGCTTTTTGTGGGCGACTGCACTAAAGGCATGCAGGGCGGCGGTTTTCTCTACACCAACAAAGACAGCATTTCCCTGGGTCTGATTGTCGGCGCGGGGCAGCTGCAGAAAAACAAGTACAGGATCAGCGACCTTTTAGAAGAGTTCAAAGAAAGCCCGCACATAGCCCCACTGATTGACGGGGGAGAAGTGGTGGAATATTCCGCCCACTTAGTTCCCGAGGCGGGTCTTAGCATGATGCCGCAGCTCTATAGCGACGGGATACTGGTGACAGGTGACGCAGCCGGGTTTGTGCTTAACCTGGGCTATGTGGTGCGGGGCATGGATTTCGCCATCGCTTCCGGGGCGGCCGCCGCCAAAGCGGTAATAGCGGCGAGAGCTTTTAACGACTTTTCAAAGCAAAAGCTTAGCATCTACCAGCAGTTCCTAAAAGAGAGCTTTGTACTGAGAGATCTGGAAGCCTATCGCGGCGCTCCACACTTTTTAGAAATCCAGCGCATGTTTAAAGCCTACCCACAGTTTGCCGCGGGCTTGGTCAGCAAGATGTTTACCGTTGACGGCAGCCCCCCTGAGCACCTTATGGGGAAAGCGCTTAGCCATATTAAAAAGAGCGGGATCGGCTGGGCCCAACTGGCGGGGGATGGCTGGAAAGGAGCGCGGAATCTATGAAAAAGCTAAGCATTGAACAACTGCTGGGGATAGATAAGTTTGCGGTTGACGATGAAGAGGCGCACATTGTTTTAAACAAGGAGATCTGCGCCACCTGCCCGGACAAGCCCTGCACCTTTGCCTGCCCGGCGTGCTTGTACACGCTGAAGGAAGACGGGGAGATAGGTTTTGATTACGCGGGCTGCCTGGAGTGCGGCACCTGCAGGGTTATCTGCCCGAAAGATGGGGCGATCACCTGGCAGTATCCCAGGGGTGGATTCGGGATTAACTTTAGGTATGGGTAAACCATTTGTGGGAGGTTTGCTATCCCCAAATCATAGCAGATTTTTAAGAAGTTCATATTTGGGAAGGAGGGGCAGTTACACGAGGTTATTGTTTTCATAAAAACTTAATAGCGAGAAGTATTGAATGGGCTTTAAAAGGGTCTAATACTAAAGAATACAAGGGAGGATTGAAATGAGTCAAACGGCAGCCGAATTAGGCACAAAAGCGCAATTATCCGACAAGGCAAAGAAAATGCTTCGTTACCGTTGGGTTTGTTATGGTATTTTATTGTTTACCTACGTTTTTGTTTATTTTGACCGCGTCTGTCCCGCTGTTGTCGCGCCGGAGCTGATGAAAGAATTCGGCCTGACAGCGACTGCGCTGGGGGTTCTGTCGTCAATGTACTTTTATCCTTACGCGGCGATGCAGATCCCGTCAGGTGTACTGTCAGACACCCTGGGACCAAGAATATCGGTGAGTTTTTTCTTTCTTATCGCTGCTGTCGGGACCATAATGTTTGGTCTGGCGCATAGTTTCACTGTGATTATAATTGGCCGCTTCCTGATGGGTGTGGGTGTGGCGGTTGTGTGGATACCCTGCATGAGGATTCTGGCCAACTGGTTCCGACCTAAAGAGTTTGCCACGCTGACGGGTACCATGCTCACCCTGGGCAACGTCGGCGCCATTATCGCTTCCGCCCCACTGGCGTTAATAGTGGGCGCAATGGGATGGAGAGCCGCGTTTTACTGGGTCGGCGCCGGTCTGGTAATAGTGGCCATACTGAACTTTATTTTACTGAGGAACAAGCCGCAAGACATGGGACTGCCGACTGTTTCGGAAATTGACGGTGTGGATTATTACACTTCAACCGACGGTTCGCACAATGCGACCTTCCTGCAAAACTGCGGCAAGCTGTTCAGAATGAAGAACTACTGGCTGATAGCAATTTACGCGTTTATGATTTACGGGACAGTCATGGGATTTCAGGGCCTTTGGTTTATACCATACATTCAGGATATCTATGGTCTCACTAAACAACAGGCTGCTAACATGCTGATGATGTGGCCCATAGGTATGGCTATAGGCTGTTTTACCATAGGCTTGGCATCCGACCGGTGGCTGAAGTCAAGGCGGAAAGCGTCTCTCTACGGCATGTTTATCTACATTCTCGTCTGGCTGCCGGTGATCTTAGCGACAGGTAATATTCCTGTAGGAACTTTCTACCCCTTGCTGTTCATTATGGGCTTTTGGTGCGGCAGCTATGTTCCCAACTACGCTCACGTATCCGAGGGGCAACCGCACAGCTTTATTGCAACAGCAAACGGTATGGTGAATATTTGGTACTTCATTGGGGGAGCATTTTTCCAGACTATTATGGGCCGTGTGCTTGACGCCTACGGCAAGGTCAACGGGCATTTCCCGATCGAAGCTTACCAGAGGGCTTTTACGATCTGTATAATCGCGCTTGTTATCGGAGCAATAGCCATGTACTTTACAGAAGACTCCAAAGCATTGCAAAAGGCCTAAAGCAAAAAGTATTTTAAGAATGTAACTTGGGAGGGCATGGGGTTCCGGTTGAAAACCGGCATCACATGCCCTCCGGTTCAATTGTCACAGTTGCTTGAAAGAAGGTGCTGCTATGTATAGTGCCGTTAAAAAAAATGAAGTAAGAAGAAAATTATCAAGTGCAGGATACGTCTACGTTGAGGGACATGGTTGGATTAATATTGACTTGTACCTCGCTAAATTAAAAAAAGATGTAAAAAGATTTGAACAAGAGCTTGGCATCACGCCAAAAAAAGTAAAGGTGTGTTTGAACCAGGAGGTGGGCTAGCTTGCGTGCCATTTACCCGGGGAGTTTCGATCCTGTGACATTTGGTCATTTAGATATTATCGAAAGAGCTTCTTTGCTCTTTGACAATGTGATTGTGGCAGTTTCCCGCAACCCGACGAAAAACCCACTTTTTTCAATTAAAGAGCGGGTTGAGATGCTCAGTGAAGTCCTTGCGCTATATCCCAATGTTGAGGTGGATTTATTTGAAGGTTTGACGGTGGATTATGCGCTGCAGAAGAAGGCCAAACATATCGTGCGGGGGCTGCGGGTGATCTCCGACTTTGAAAATGAGTTTCTGATG
>JBAZQW010000084.1:0-8849 GCA_041645005.1 Desulfotomaculaceae bacterium
CCAAACCCTGCTTCCGTACCAGGATCGAGTTCTACTGTGGCTGTGCAGTATTTCATCCGAGGGCTGCCGCTCGTCTGAAGGGTATCAAGAAAGCCTAGTAACGCTAAAGGCGTGGGGGAGTAACCTCCCTCACGTCCCTTCTTTTCTGAAGTGGGGTGAATTCATGGCTGTATCGGTGGGAAGTGCTGAGGTCTATTTCGCGACAAAGGTTCTGCATAACGACGAATGGGTTCAAGCTGACCCTGCTCAAAAACAACGTGCTTTAAACGCTGCCACAGAGCAGCTTTACAGGGCATACAAGGCTTATAACGCAACCACTAAAACCCTTCCCGACGAAGCTGTATATGAACAGGCTATCTGGCTGCTGCGAATGGACGATGCCGTCCGTAAGGCTGAACAGGGAGTCAAGCAGGTGTCTGTCGGTGGGATCATGGTGTCCGTTGATAATATCGATCTCAAGGTCGCTCCGCAAGCCGCTTTGATCCTGGGCCGTCGAGTAGGCAGGACGGTGATTGACTAATGATCCCGTTAAATCAAACTATCAAGATCAAAAAGGCCAGCAGTGTAGACGAGTGGGGCCAAACGATTCCAGGGCAGGCCATAACATATAAATGTAGGCTCGACCAAAACTCCGAACTCGTCCGAGATGGTGACGGCAAAGAGGTAGTCTCCAAAGCTCAGATTCTTCTAAAAGGACTTGTTAAGGTCGCTTATACCGATACCGTCGAATTCACAGACGAGGCCGGAAACATATATGCTCATCCTCCATTAACTATCTCCGTGATTAGAGACTTCACAGGAAAGCCTCTTTTTACAAAGGTCGTGGTCTAAATGAAAATCGAAATCGATATGGGAGACGTTCTCCGAAAACTTTCAAAAATCAACTGTAAAGCAACCGAAGCAATGGAACAGGCTTTAAATGACTGTGCCGACGACCTCGTTCGGGTGTCCTCGGAAATCGCTCCCCACGACAAAGGTATTCTGGAGAAGTCCCATGCTAAAGAGGTAAAGGTGGTCGGGGTGAAGGCAGAGGCGATAGTCTCTTACACAGTAAGGGAACGGAATTCCAAAGGCAACTTTAACTACGCTCTGTATATGCACGAAGGAGTCTACGACCTGGGCGAAGGTTCCCGACGCAAGCCTGGGACTTCCGGTATGTCCGGTAAGCATTACGATGTCGGCAGCAAGTACCTTACCAGACCCCTTGAGGGTGAGAAAGAAGCTTATAAAAAACACATTGAGGAAAAGGTTCATAAGGCGATCACGTAGAGGGGTGATCATTTGTACACGATCGACCTGTTAGGCTACATTAGCGGTAATGTTCCCTATACCTATTATCCGAACGCTTTCCCGCCGACTTCTCCCGACGAGTGTGGGGTCGTGAGGATGACCGGCGGAGGCTCCCCAACCGGAACACTGACCCGACCTTCTTTCCAGATTCTTATCAGGGCAAAGCATCCGAGTGACGCGGAGGAAAAAGCCTGGGAAGTCTTCGGGTTCTTTAAATTAAAACGTAACTTTGACGTGGGGAGTACCCACGTTATTTATTGTAACGCTCAACAGTCCTCCCCTTTGTTTATCGGGATGGACGATAACGGGCGTTATCTATATTCCGTGAACTTTATAACGATTTCGGAGGTGTCTTAAAACAATGGCAAAAGTGGCTGGCGTGGATGTCCTGGTTAAAATCGAAGACTCTGCGACTCCTGGAACTTACGTAACCCTCGGAGGCCAATCTGGGGCAACTTTGAACCGTTCGACCAACACTATCGACGCAACCTCGAAAGACGCTAATGGCTGGGCTGAGAATCTGGCTGGCGTTAACTCCTGGAGTATCGACTGCGAAGGCTTTATCGTAGCTTCCGACGCTGCTTATGGAGACCTGGAGGATGCCTGGGAAGGCCGGGACACTGTTAATGTTCAAATCCTGATGCCTTCCGGCAAGAAGTACACGGGTAACGCGATTATTACCGACTTCCCAAACGAGTACCCACAGGACGGAGCTGCTACCTTCTCCCTGAGCCTGACCGGTACTGGAACTTTGGCGAAGGTTGCTTCCTAGTAAATTAACTGACCTATTTTTGTGGGGAGGCTTTTAAGTGGCAAATAAAAACCGTGGATACGTTGAGATCGAACTGGATAAGGTGAGAACCTTGCGATATAACCTGAACGCTCTCGCTGAACTGGAGGATAAAATAGGAGTCCCTCTGTCAGCACTTAATAACCTGAGTATGGGCATGAAGCAGATCAGAGCTTTCCTGTGGGCTGGCTTGATCCATGAAGACCCGGACCTTGACGAAAAGACCGTGGGTGAACTGGTGGACGTTGACACAATGGATTATATTAGCCAGAAAATCGGTGAGGCTTTCCAGGGAGCTACAAGAAAAAACTAGCAGAGGCCGAAACCGAGAGCAGCAACAAGGAAAAGGGCCGGGACGATTTCGACTGGCAAGAATTAAAAAAGGCTGCTTTCGGTATCGGCAGTCTCAAACCTGACGAGTTCTGGACGCTGACACTGGTCGAAGTGCTGGATGTGATCGAAGCTGTGGCGAACGAAAAAGCTCGGCAGATAGAGACTGAATACCATCGTACAGCGTGGCTCGCTATGCACATTATGAACACTCAGGGAACGCTCAAGCGACCTGTAACGCTTGATAAACTGCTGGGTAAGAAGAAAGCAGCAAAGAAACAGACAATCGAAAACAGGGAGAAAGCGTTCAATGATCTAATGAAAAAATTCGGGCATTCGGAAAAGTAACTTCGCATTTTGTTTATACTGTGAATTATACAACTCGAAGTCCAAGGATAACTAAATCCTTTTCTCTGCCATCAAGAACAGCTACTTTGGGTAAATAACCCCATTGTTCAAAATTAAATTTCAGGAATAATTGTAAGCTTGGTTCATTGTGTCCAAAAATGAATCCTAAGATTGTTATAATTCCTAATTTTGGTGACTCATCAATTGCCTTTGCCAGTAATTTTTTACCTATACCATTTCCTCGGTGCTCTTCAGCAATATAAATGCTAACCTCAGCGGTAGAATTATAGGCTGGCCTATTATAAAAAGAAGAGAAACTTAACCAACCCAAGGTATTACCCCCGTCCTCTACAACCCATATAGGACGATTATTTGGGTTATGTTCACGAAACCAAGCTAACCTACTTTCAACTGTTACCGGGGTAGTGTCAGCCGTAACCATTCTAGGAGAGCGTTGCAGAAAGGCTGTTTTTTTTGAGCTCACAGCTACTTTTCAAATTTCAAAAACACACACAGGTATATATTGGTAATAATATTGGTCGAGCCTTATAATACAGTGCTTAATTCAAGGTGTTTACCCTCTATTTCCTCTTATTACCTATTTCAGAGCAGACTAATCCTACATAGCTAGAGGTAGAGGAGCTTTGGTAATATTTGTTATCGCAGCGCATGTGTCAGACTTAAGCTGATTTTGTTCCGTCATTAACTTCCAGTAGCGCTTGAAGTTTACTATAGCGCCAATTAGTAAAGCCTGGAGATAGACTTTGGCTTTGCCAATATAGCGGGCCTGGCGAAGACCATGATGCACCATATCTGCTTGCTTGTTTTCAATCTTGCATCGCTGGGGGTATTCGTTTTTGAATTCTTCGGTTTGCTGAAAGACACGCGCTTTTTGCAAGTGCCGTTCATATTGGTTTACTGTGATGGTACGTCTGCCTTTTTTGCTTTTGGTACACTGGTTTAGCAGCGGGCAGTTTTGGCATTGTTCCTGGGAAAAAGCAAACACTTTTAGCTGATTTGTTTTCTTGTGGTATATTTTCTCAGCCGCTATTTTACCGGCAGGGCACTGACAAGTTTGGGCATCTAAATCTATGGTAAAGGCTGACTTGGGAAAACAGCCGTTTCGTCCAAGGTCTGTGGGTACAGGGCAAATTATTTTAACCTGGCGCTTTTCCATCTCTTCTCTGTTTTGGCCTGTACCATAAGCCATGTCACACAAGACTGTATCCGGCTTTCGCTCTTCGGGCTGCTCGTCCATTAACACAGCGGCTGCTTCGGAATCATGAATATTGCCTGGTGTGACTTCGATTTCGGTAATGAAGTTATTATCGGTTTCCATGGCTGTATGGGTTTTGTACCCATCAAATCTGCGGGCGCTGGATTTGCGGCCATGCCGCATCTCCGGGTCGTTGGTTGAAATAATCCGGTCTTTGGCCACTCCTTGCTTTATTTTGACTGTACCGTCTTTTTGTTGCTCTATATCCTGGATGGCTACAGTGGCTAAAATGTCTCTTAATTCCTGTTCTTGTTTGCTAAGTTTCAGTTTGTCTGCTATCTCAACTATCTGCAAGGCGTCCTGGCACAATTCATTAAGTAATTTATTGCGCTCGGCGGGATCTTCCCAGTTAATTTTTGGTTTGGTTCTGCTCTGATAATCAAGATATAAAGGCTTTGGCAGCAGTGTGATCAGGTCTAACCGTTTGTGTATGGTTATTAGAAGTTTTCTGATAGCCATCCGGATTAGGGTGTAGGTATCCTGCAGCGCGCCGGCTCCCAGTACGTAGGTTGAATCCATTATTTGTTTGGCGCAGTTGCCAGGGAGTAGCCCTTTGGCTATTGCCGCTTCCAGGATCTTTTCAAAAGCGGTGCGTTCTTTCTCATGTAATAATAACCTTGCCCGGAACCTGGATAGGGCACTGTAGTTAAAGCCGGATTCTGCGATCGAAATACCCAGAGCTACCTTCCAGCGCAAGTCGTAACGGGCGCGGTTTTCTGCTTCCCGGTCGGAAACCTTGTCGTAAAATTGCAGTAAAAGCACTTTAATTAAACGGCTGGGCGGTATAGAGGGCCGTCCGGAAAAAGAATATGCATCGGCAAACAGTTCGTCTTTGAATATCTCGTTTGCCTGGGACAGGCCATAGTAAATGCTGTTTTCAGGGACTATGGGCTTTTGCTCCCATGTTTGCAGGGTATCTATATCTGTGAAACTGAGTTGGTTCTTTTTATGGCCCAGCATTTTAGATTACCACCTTGTATCTTTTAATATCTTTAATATTCGCCGTAATGCTGGGATATCCTGCCTTGTAATTGTTCTTTGCTAGATTTTTATGGATTTAGTGGGCTTATTAAGGGAGTTTTGCAACACTCTCCTAGAAGGGATGGTGGAATTATAAATATCAACGATAATGGGTAGATCGTTTTCAGTAGCAAGTCTTATATTCAAAGTTGACTCCCCCAGCATTTTGATTATATCATACTATATTTCCCATAACAGTTATTACGTATTTTAAAGATGTAACGACAAAACGGGTTTACTAATTTTGGTCAGAAGAATATCCAAAAATTCGACGAGGCGTAAAGCCTCGTTTTTCTTTTGTCCGTAAGGAGGTGATAAAACGGTGTCCAGTCTGGGCGAAGTAGTCGTAAAGGTTACCGCTAACATAAACGAATTCAAGGCAAACCTCCAGGAAGCTCAAACCAAGCTTGACGGATTCGGAACCAAGATCAAAACAACCTCCGAGAACTTCGCGACTGTCGGTAAGGTAGCCGGGATCGCCGGGGCTGCTGTGGCTGCTGGACTCGGATTCGCTGTAAAGACAACAGCCGACTTCGACTCGCAAATGTCTAAAGTTAAAGCTCTGTCTGGGGCGACGGAGGAACAGTTCAAGTCGCTGCGTGACACTGCCATCGACCTGGGGGCCAAGTCGGTATATTCCGCGAGTGAGGCTGCCGAGGGTATGTCCATCCTGGCCGCCGCTGGCTTAAACAGCGAGCAGGTTATCGCTGCCATGCCGGGACTCCTGGACGCTGCTGCCGCCTCCGGCGAGGACTTCGCGAACGTCTCCGACATCATGGTTTCCGCTATGTCTGGATTCGGGATGGAAGCTAAAGACATGGGACATATTGCCGACGTTCTGGCCTCCGCTGCGAACGCTTCCTCGATCTCTATTTCGGACATCGGTTATTCGCTGAAATATGTCGCACCAGTCGCCAAGACAGCAGGCCTGAGCATTGAAGAAGTGTCCTCTGCTCTGGCCATCCTGGGTAATGCCGGGATTAAGGCGGAGACAGCGGGTACGAGCTTGAGAATGTCCTTGACTCAGTTAGCGGCTCCTCCGAAGGAAGCTGCTGAAATGATTGAAAAGCTCGGTATCAAGGTGACGGACACAGAAGGAAAACTATTACCGCTAAAAGACCTTATAGGGCAGTTAAATGAAAAATTTGGTGGACTGACTCAAGCTCAGAAAATGGAAGCAGCTTCAACCATATTCGGGACCAATGCTATGTCCGCCATGCTCACGTTGATCGACGCTGGGCCGGATAAGCTAGACGAATTAACCCAGAGCTTCAAAAACGCTGACGGTGCGGCTAATCAAATGGCCGAGACAATGACCGATAATTTAAGCGGTTCCATTGAACAGCTTAAGGGAGCTGCTGAGTCCGCTCTGATCTCTATCGGTTCCACTTTGTCTCCTGCTATTAGGAAGGTAGCCGAAGGGATTCAAGCTATGGTCAACTCTTTTAACAGTCTTCCCGATCCAGTTAAGAATTCGATCGTAACAATTGTCGCTGTGGCTGCTGGAATTACCCTTCTGGCTGCCGGGATCGGTTTAATTATAGGCTTTTATACCAACCCTTGTCGCAGGGTTCTCCGCTCTCGCTGGAGTGGGTTCTGCTCTGGCTGGGGCTTTTGCTTTTATTTTAAGTCCTGTCGGTCTGTTTATCGCTGCTATCGCTGCCGTTATCGCCATCGGAGTGCTTTTATATAAGCATTGGGACGAGATAAAGGCTTTCGCGATTTCTGTATGGCAGTCGATAAGCGACTTTATTGTCGGGATCTGGACGGGGATCGGTTCCTTCTTGACTAATACGTGGCAGGGTATCAAGGATACCGCGAACGCATTTATCGAGGCTGTAAAAGGGTTCTTTACCGCTGGATTTGAGACTGTATCGGAAACTGTATCGACCGTCTGGAGCAAGATCGACGGAGTATTTAAAGCGTACACCGGAACGATCCAGGCTGGCATTACTGCTTTCTGGGAAGCCCTCAAGGTAATTACTACGACGGTCTTCCTGGCTATTTATTACGTAATTACAGGCCAATGGGATAGGATCGGGGAAGTCTTCTCCGTTGCTGCAAATAAGCTCCAAGGTATCGTCGATACCTTCTGGAACACGGTAAAACAGCTCTGGTCTGACGCTTTTAACCAACTGCTAAACACAGCCTCGGAGACCTGGAAGGCAATTAAGAACCTGTGGAAAAACAGCCTTGAGAGCTTGAAGAACTGGTGGGCTAATGCCTGGGATAACATCTGGAACACGTTTAACAACGCATGGAATACCATTCTTGAGGTGTTTAATAACGCTCCAGGGCAGATCGCCGACGCTATGAGGCGGATCGCCGATAACGTCTGGAACACATTCACTTCGATGGCCGATGCTGCTTATGATGCTGGGTGTGACCTTATTTATGGCTTTATTGACGGGGTAGGGGCGATGGCCTCCGCTTTGTATAACAAGGTGAGAAACGTCGTGAGTAACGCTGTGCAAGCTGCAAAAGACTTCCTGGGGATTGAGTCTCCCTCGAAGGTCTTTAAGTCTCTCGGTGTTAATACCGTCAAGGGCTTTGCTATCGGTCTGGACAAGACTTCGGGCTTCGCTGTGAGGGCTGCGTCGGGCATGGTCGAGGGTGTGGTCTCCGCTGTTGAGGGTATGAGCTTTACTCCTGGTACGGTAGCGTTCGCCGGGGCCGGGGCTGCTGCCGGTAACGGGTACACTCCGATTCATGTAAATCAACTTGTTGTCCGTGAGGAAGCGGACATCCAGAGGATCGCTGAAGAACTGTACCGACTTCAGAAACGGGGCCAACGGGCAAAGGGGGCCTACTAATGGCTTTTACATTTAACGGGGTAAGCAGCACGACCCACCTTATTGAAAATAAAGTTCATCATACAATCCTGGCTCCCCTAACTTCCCGTAATTTAAAGGTTCCCGGCAGGGCTGGGGTATACGACTTCGGGGTGTCTACCGGGGCCAGGGAGATTGTGATTGACGTAACCATTAAGGGAACCTCACAGGCTGATCTCAGGACGAAAGTTCGGACAATCGCTTCCTGGCTATTCCAGGACGACCTCAAACCCATGGTATTCTCCGATGAACCAGATAAAACGTATTACGCTCGCGTAGCTGGCTCGACCGATTTAGAGCAGATCGTCGCTGTGGGCCAGGGTGCTATTACCTTTATCTGTCCCGACCCTTTCGCCGAGGGAGCCTCTGTAACCCAGACCTTTGCCTCTGGGGCCGCAATTACAAACAACGGAACAGCGAAAATATTCCCTATTTTTACTGTTAACTTTACCGGGGCAGCGAGTTCCTTCAAGGTGATGAAAGGGACTCAGCAGGTTTACGTTAACAAGTCCTTTGTTATCGGTGACGTTTTGGTTATCGACCATAGAAAAGCTCTCGTAACCGTAAATGGGTTAAGGGTTATGGATAAGGTTGACCTCTCGACCGTCTTTTTCTACCTGGGGCCGGGAGGAACGGTTCTGGCTTTTGCTCCGACTACGAACTTAACTGTTCAAGTGGATTTTAAAGAGAAATGGTTGTAGAGATGGTGTGCAAAATCTTTATACTGCGACACTCTAGAAAGAAACATAAACCATCTCCATGATTAAGCTGAGTGAACTCTATCAATCTTGTTTATTTTTATTGTTTATTGAGAATCCTATTCTTGAACTCATAATACTAGTAGTCTGTTAACTCTTAAACTGTGGATAAAGCCGCTTTAATTTGGTTCTTGCATCAGCGGTCGTAAATTGCCAGTCAACACCTTTTTGATTTCTATTTCTTGCGGTTTCCCAAACTGCCAGTT
>JBAZQW010000065.1:0-10296 GCA_041645005.1 Desulfotomaculaceae bacterium
AACTTTATCCTTATAGAGGCGCCTTATTTTTTTAGCTCCTTTTTTTATAATCGTGTTCTGCCCGAAGGTAACCTGCCCGTCACCGGCAACGGCAACCCTGCCTTCTCTTTTTATAGCGACAATTGTTGTAGCGTGAAACATTTCATACCCCTTTCTTCGATAGGCTCTATGTTGGATTACTCCTGTGCCCGTGGATGGGCCTTCCTGTATACCTGCTTCAGCCTTTCACCTGTCACATGGGTATAGATCTGGGTGCTGGAAAGACTGGCATGTCCCAGGAGTTCCTGAACAGAACGGAGATCAGCCCCGGCGTTTAAAAGATGCGTCGCAAACGAATGGCGCAGGGTATGAGGGCTGACTTTTCTGTCCAGGCTTACCTTATCTATATATTTTTTTATGATCTTCCTGATGCCGCGACTGGAGAGCCTCTCTCCCCAACGGTTAAGAAAGACGGCGTTATTCACCTTTTTAACGGTGGCGTTGGCCAGAAGCCTGGGTCGCGCCTGGGCCAAATATTCGCGCAGCGCGCCAACGGCCTGCGAACCTATAGGAACAAGCCTTTCCCTGGCCCTCTTCCCCATCACTCTGACGTACCCCGAGCCAAGATCCAGATCCCACAGGTCAAGCAATACCAGTTCGTTTACTCTAAGGCCTCCCGCATACAACGTTTCCAGCATGGCCCGGTCACGCCTGCCCAGGGGATGGCGCAGGTCGGGCGACTCTACCAGAAGTTTTACTTCCCCTTCGTATAGAAAGCGCGGCAGCCTCTTTTCAAGCTTTGGGCTCATGACTTTAGCCATCGGGTTCTCTTCAACAAGTTTTTCCCTGAACAGGTAACGGTAAAACGAGCGCCAGGCTGCGAGCCGCCTGGCAATGGTGGTGCGGGCAAGTCCCGCTTCCCGCAGGGAGGCCAGGTAATGGCGAAATTTAAGATGATCTATTTCTGCCGGCGCAACCGACTGATCTTCTTTTTTTAAAAGGGATGAAAAGAAGTCCAAGCCATGAAAGAGGTCTTTCTGGTAGCTGTCTACTGTCCTGGGAGAAGCATTCTTTTCCACTTTGAGATACACTAAAAAATTGTCTATATGTCCGTACATCATTACAACCCTTTTTGAGACAAGGGGACGGTTCTCTTGTCTCACTTTCCTGTCTCACTTTTTTATCTCAACTAATTTTCGGCCAGCCGTTCCTTAAACTTTTCGATAGTATCCAGAGCCCTGTGCGCAATCATCCTGTACCTCTCCTTCTTATCCCTTGTTTTCACATCCAACGGTGGGAAAAGTCCGAAGTTAATATTCATCGGTTGAAAACGCGCAGGGTCAGCAGTGGTTATATAATGTGCCAGACAGCCGTGGGCGGTTTCCCTGGGGAAGGCCAGAGGCTTCTGGCCCGTTACAATCCGGGCGGCGTTAATGCCCGCCACCAGTCCGGAAGCGGCGGATTCAACATAACCCTCCACCCCTGTGATTTGACCGGCAAAAAACAATGTCTTGCGCTTCTTGATCTGAAAAGAAAGATCTAAAAGAACTGGCGAGTTAATATATGTATTTCTGTGCATTACACCGAGACGGGCCAACTCCGCGTTTTCAAGGCCGGGAATGAGGCGTAAGACCCGCCGCTGCTCATCCCATTTCAAACTGGTCTGAAACCCCACCAGGTTATACATGGTCCCTTCATTATTCTCCTGTCTCAACTGTACCACAGCGTAGGGCCGCTCACCCGTGCGCGGGTCAAGTAGGCCTACCGGCTTCATGGGGCCATATAACAGGGTTTCTTTCCCCCTTGCGGCAATAGCCTCCACAGGCATGCATCCTTCAAAGTGCAATTCCCGCTCAAAGCTTTTGCGCGGCGCTTTTTCCGCTTTAACCAGGGCTTCCCAGAAGCGCTCATACTCTTCCTGGTCAAACGCGCAGTTCAGGTAGGCATCTTCACCTTTACCGTAGCGCGAAGCGCGGAAAACTTTATTCATGTTTATTGAATCAGCCAGTACAATTGGCGCCACCGCGTCATAAAAGTAAAAGTATTCTTCACCGGTAAAATGACGGATCGCTTCTGACAGGGCGTTTGAGGTCAGCGGACCTGTGGCTATGATCAGGACTTCGCCCTCAGGCAGGTCAACTGCCTCCTCCCGGATTACCTCCACCAAAGGATGGTTATGCAGTTTTCCGGTTACGCACCGGGCGAAAAGACTCCTGTCAACGGCAAGGGCGCCGCCGGCAGGCACCCTGGTCTCCTCGGCGCAAGCCATGATCAGTGAGCCGAGACGCCTCATCTCTTCTTTTAATAAGCCTACCGCGTTTTCCAAAGCGGCAGAGCGCAGGGAGTTGCTGCAAACCAGCTCAGCAAAGTCACCGCCCGCGTGGGCGGGCGTCAGCTTTTTAGGCCTCATCTCTATCAGCTTTACCCTGACACCTCTATTGACAACCTGCCAGGCTGCCTCCGAGCCCGCCAGTCCAGCGCCGACAATGGTAACTGTAGAATTTTTATCATCTTTAAGCCTGTCTTCCATATCTATATCTAGACTCACTTCCTATATCCGTTCCCGTATTAATATATTAAAAGAAAAACATTAAAAATACCTTAAGTCTCTCACGTCACTTTAGCCGCTGCTTTTTTGGGCCCGGCAGCTTTCTTGCGCGGGGAATTTTTCTCCGGGGCTATTTTGTGGCTGCAGTTTTGATTTACACACCGGAGAGTACCGCCTTTTCCAGCGCCTTTCTTTTCCACCATCAAATCCCCGCACTCAGGGCATTTGACCTTGGAAGGCTGGTCCCAGGTAACAAAATCACATTCGGGAAAGCGGCTGCAGCCAAAAAATTTCCTGCCTTTTTTGCTGCGGCGGGTTACCAGGTCACCCTCGCAGCGCGGGCATTTTACACCAACCGGTTCTAAAAGGGGCTTGGTGCTGCGGCACTCAGGAAAACCAGGACAGGCTAAGAACTTGCCAAAACGGCCCAGCTTGATTACCATATTCCGGCCGCACTGGTCGCAGATCTCTTCCGTTACTTCATCAGCGACCTGAACATGGCCTATTTCCTCTTCCGCTTTTTCCAGGGTTGAGCTAAAGGGCCAATAAAAGTCGTCCAGCACCTTTACCCAGTCCAGATCCCCTTCTTCAATCTCATCCAGCTTTTCCTCCATACCTGCTGTAAATTCGACGTCAATCACATCATGAAAATGATTTTTCAAAAGACTGACCACTATGTCGCCCAGTTCGGTAGGGTAAAACTGTTTGTTTTCCCTGACCACATAACCCCGCTTGATGATTGTTTCAACAATCGGAGCGTAGGTGCTGGGCCTGCCGATGCCCTTTTCTTCCAGGATTTTTACAAGTGTAGCCTCGGTGTAGCGGGGCAACGGCTGGGTAAAGTTCTGTTTGGGGGTAAGCGAGCGGGCTTCTACATCTTCCCCTTCTTTTAAATCGGGCAGAAGTCTCTCTTCATCTTTTTCCCCGTTGTCCATGCTTTCTGTGTACACCTTCATGAACCCTGGAAACTTAATTACCGAACCGGTCGCGCGGAAAATATAGGTTCCCGCGCTTATATCAACGCTGGTTGTGTCAAATACGGCCGGGCTCATCTGGCTGGCCAGAAAACGGGACCAGATCAACCTGTATAACTTATATTGATCATTGGTTAAATATCCTTTGACCTGATCCGGTTCACGGGAAATCGAAGTCGGTCTGATGGCCTCGTGAGCATCCTGAATCCTCTTCTTACCGCTGTTCTGAGCCGCTTCCCGGGCAACATAAGGGGCGCCGAAGCGCTCGCCTATGTACCTGGCAGTCTCCTCCCTGGCTGTTGCGGACACCCTCGTGGAGTCAGTCCGGATATAAGTTACCAGGCCGGATGTCCCTTCTTTACCAAGGTCAAGTCCTTCATACAACTGCTGCGCCACCATCATAGTCTTTCGCGCGGTAAAATTCAGCTTCCTGTAAGCTTCCTGCTGCAAAGTGCTGGTTATAAAAGGCGGGGCCGCCCGGCGGCTCTTTTCCTTCCTGACAACCTTGGTTACCGTGTAGTGGGCGCCTTTAAGGTTGTCCAGCACCTCCTGCATCGTCTGTTTATTATTGATATCAATTTTTTTGTCCTGATGTTTGATCAGTTTTCCTTCAAAAGGTGTGTGTCCCGTCTTTACAAACAAACTGGTCAGCGTCCAGTACTCCTCCGGCTCAAAAGATTGTATCTCCGCCTCGCGGTCACAGATAAGCCGGACCGCCACCGACTGTACCCGGCCGGCGCTTAAACCTTTTTTTACTTTACGCCAGAGCAGGGGGCTGAGGTTATAGCCCACCAAACGGTCCAAAATGCGGCGGGCCTGCTGGGCGTTGACCCGGTTCAAATCGATCAGCCTGGGCTGCCGGGCCGCATTCTGTATCGCCTGTTTGGTGATCTCGTTAAATTCGATGCGGCAAGGCTGATCATCAGATATCTCGAGTATATTTTGCAGGTGCCAGGCTATCGCTTCTCCCTCCCGGTCAGGGTCGGAAGCTATCAGCACATGGTCAGCCTTTTTTACCGCTGTTTTCAAATCTTTTATAATATCACCCTTGCCACGTATGGTTATGTACTTTGGTTTAAACCCATCTTTCACATCCACCCCGAACTGACTCTTCGGCAGATCCCTGACGTGGCCCATAGATGCCTTAACCATGTATTTTTTTCCGAGGAATTTACTGATTGTTTTCGCTTTAGCAGGTGATTCAACAATAACAAGTGTCCTTGACAAAAACCACACCTCATTTTTTCGCCTGGCTTATATTGCCATTTATTATGCAACTTTTTTTAAAATCTATCCCAAATCTATCCCTGGGCAAGATTTTTAGAAAATACTGCGCCCGGTCCGGATGTAGAACCTGCCGGGCATCTGTTTGGTCAAGCCCTTTATTTCCAGGTACATCAAGGCGGCCATAGCCTTCTGGGGCAGCAGTCCCGACCTGCCTATCAACTCATCCAAAGAAACAGGATCCAATGAAAGCAGACTGTACAGCGCCTCTTCCGCACCGCTCATTTTAAGGCCTGCATTACCTGCTTCCGGAATGGGGAAAATTTTTTCCAATCCCAATTCATCTATAATATCACCGGCGCCTTCCACCAGTCTAGCACCCTGCTTGATCAGCCGGTGCGGCCCGCGGGTTAAAGGGTTGACCACATTGCCGGGCACGGCCATGACATCGCGCCCCTGTTCCAGGGCAAAATCAGCGGTGATCAGGGCGCCGCTCTTTTCGGCTGCTTCCACCACTACGGTTCCCTGCGCCAGCCCGCTGATAATCCTGTTGCGTACAGGAAAGTGCCAGGCATCGGGGACAGTTCCGGGCGGGAACTCACTGACCACAGCTCCGTTATTTATAATTTTCTCCATCAGCCGGTAATTTTCTCTCGGGTAGACCACATCAGGACCGCAACCCAGTACAGCTATAGTTCTGCCGCTCCCTGCCAGCGCCCCTTTATGCCCCGCTGTATCAATACCCCTGGCCATGCCGCTGACCACTGTTATCCCCACCGCCGCCAGATCTTTAGCCAGCTTTTCGGCAACCGCCAGGCCGTATGGCGACGGTTTGCGGGAGCCCACAATAGCCACAGCCAGCTTATCAGTTGATTTAAAACTACCGCGCACGAAAATCACCGGAGGTGGGTCAAAAATCTGGAGGAGATTTTCCGGATAGGCCGGATCAGTGTGACAAATAAAAGATATTCCTAATGACTCCAGTTTAGCGGCTTCCTGGCCGGGATCCAAACTGGACCTGCGCCGCGCCAGGCCTTCCGGTCCTTCATCGCCTATGCCGGGAGCGCCCGATAACTCTTTAATAGCGGCTTCCCAGGCAGCCCGCGGTGAACCGAAATGCCTTACCAGCGACCATAACCTTGACCCGGAACCGGGCAATAAACACTGCCACCCCAGCCAGTATATGCGACCATCCAAAATATTTACTCCCTTTGAGTTTACTTTTAATCTCCTTCTTTTCGGGGCCAAAGTAATATCTTCCTGCACACTGGCAAAATTTTCTTTTTAAATGTCTTTTATTATTCCGTCTAAAGACTGCCCGGTATTTAGTACCCCGGCGTAAATATCTCCCGCAGATTTAAGACGCTGAAAGATCGTGTCTATGGTAAAATGCCCGGGCCTGATCTTTCCCTCTTCAACTTCCTCCCAGCGCAGGGGGGTTGAGACCGGGGCGCCGGGCAGAGGCCGCAGGCCGTATTGAAACGCCATCGTTTTGCCCCTGCCGTTTTGGAGGTAGTCCAGGTAAACTTTTCCCGCCCTCTTTGCCACTTTTCTTTCCACTGTAGTTTTATCCGGGTGAACTTTGACCACCAGTTCGGCCACATATTTCATAGCCCCGGTAATCTGCCGCCACGAATAAACCTGCCTTACCGGCACAAAAAGATGCAGGCCGCTGGCCCCGGAAGTTTTGGGGTAACTTTTGATCTTGAATTCATCCAGAACGCGCCTCACCAGCAGGGCTATCTCAAGCACATCCTCAAAAGAGGTGCCTCCCGCCGGATCAAGATCCATCACGGCCAGGTCGGGGGTCTCCAGGCTTTCCACCCTGGCCAGCCAGGCGTGCATTTCGATGCAGGCCTGGTTGGCCAGCCAGAGCAGGGTGGGCTGGTCGTTGCATATTATGTAATTGACAACCTTTTCCGAGTGCTCCACCGGCTGCCTTTTAATCCAGGCCGGGGCGTATTCCGGACACTCTTTCTGGTAAAATGCTTCACCGTCTATACCATCCGGGTAGCGTTTCATGACCAGCGGCCGGTTGCGGAGATGTGGCAGGATATACGGCGCGATATCAGTATAGTACTTCACCAGGTGGGCCTTGGTCAGCCCTTCCGGCCAGATCAATTTGTCAAGGTTGGTTAGCTTTAAGTAGTGCTCTCCTACAGAAACGTAAGATTCTTTCAAGTTAGACACCTCCCACCGCGCTGCATTCCTCCGGGATCTTGTCCCAGCGGATACCCCTATAGACGGGGTGGAGCAGATAGCCTTCACCTGTAGTAGTAAGGTATTCAATGGAACAGACAAGCAAAGGACGCACAAATTTTGTGCGCCGCTTTTCCTCCCTGGGCACCGGAAGTGGCCCCACATCCACTTCAATCTTACGCAGACCTTCAAGCAGGACTTCAGACTCCCGCTCGCTAAAGCCAGTCCCCACCTTGCCCTGGTAGATCAGTCCACCGTCCCGGTAGCCGCCCAGCACCAGAGAGCCCAGTTTTCTTCCTGAAGACTGGTACTGGTAACCGCAGATAACCAGGTCCGCCTCCCTGGTGTGGCGGAACTTTTGCCAGTAAGAAGAACGGCGCCCCGGCAGGTAAACGCTGCCGAGTTTCTTCGCCACAGCGCCTTCCAGCCCCTGCGCAACACAGGCGTTATAAAATTCCCTGCCGTTTTCGGTTATGTACTGTGAGACAATAATTTCATCACCTGAATCGACCATGTCTGCCAGCAGCTCTTTGCGCTTTTCAAGCGCTAGTTCCATAACATTCTTTGCGCCTGCATAAAGAACGTCAAAGGCTACAAAAACGGCCGGGCACTCGCTGGAGGTCCGGCCGGTTCTTTTCAGGTCATTCATTCTGCCCCTGGACTGGAGCCCGGCAAACGAGGGCTTACCCCTGTCAAAGACCACTATTTCCCCGTCCAGCACAGTCGGTGTTATTTTTACACGTGTGTGCAACCAGGCCAGTTCCGGAAACTTGCCGGTGAGGTTGATGCCGTTGCGCGACCATAAAAAAGTTGCGCCGCCTTCCAGATAGGACAGGCAGCGGTAGCCGTCCCACTTCACTTCGAAGATGTGTCCGGCGCTGTCAAAAGGGTCCGCACTTACGGCCAGCATGGGACGCAAAAGCGGTAATTTTTCTCCGGTCATTGTCAACCGCCTCCTGACTAAGAAGTTTTTCTACGGGCGCCCTTCTCTTTCTTTATAGTTTTTACCACGCCTGCCTCTTTTTCTGTCCTGAGTCCGTCAGCGCCTTTACCCTGCTTTAATCTATCTTCCCTGGCCAGATTGATACTGGCCTTGAGAGCTTCCATCAGGTCGACAACCTTGCCCGTTTCGGGCCTTGTCGGCACTTCCACAGCCTCACCTGTAATCTTAGACTGGATTACTTCCATTAACTTCTGCCTGTACGTGTCGGTGTACTTTTCCGGCCGGAATTCGGCAGAGAGGTTGTTGATCAAATTTACCGCCATCTTCACTTCATTTTCATGCAGGCTTACCTGGTAGTTCATCTCGGGCAGGACACCCGCCTGCCTGATCTCATCCGGATAGTGCATGGTGCTCATCACCAGTGTGCCGCCGCTTACCCTCAGAGCGGCAAGACTCTCACGGCTGCGGATGACCACCCTAGCCACAGCCACCTTGTTCGTTTCTTCCATCGCCCTTCTCAACAGTTCATAAACCTTGGCTCCCCCGTCCCCCGGCGCCAGGTAATAAGCTTTTTCGTAATAAACAGGATCAATTTCCGCCAGGTCAACAAAATCAAGTATTTCCACATTTTTTCCCGCGCTGGATGGCGCTTCCTGGCCAAAGTCCTCTGCACCCAAGATAACATATTTACCTTTTTCATATTCATAACCGCGCACGATCTCTTCCATGGGCACTTCGGTCTGGCAGTTAGGGCAAAATCTCCTGTACTGCACCGGTGTTTTGCATTTTTCATGGAGGTAGTTGAATTTAATATCCTTTTGTTCGGTCGCGGCGTAAAGCTTCACCGGCACATAAATAAGGCCGAAACTGACGGCGCCTTTCCAAATAGCGCGCATTTGCCACACCTCTTGTAGATTTCTATTATTTATACCTCTATTATTTCCACCGGCTCTAAACTAATGCTACTTTCACTGAAAGCTTAACCTGGTAGATTTATTCTTATGCCGTGATCAAAAAGACCCGGGGATTTTACCCGGGTCTTTGACTAAGACAACGTTTGAGATGTGGCCGTGGGTGACTGGGAAGTCACCTTAACTTTTGCTCCATGCCCTTCTCCGCGCCCGAGCATAGACTGAATTTGAGCTATCACCTGCGGCACAACGTCTATGATACGGTCATATATCGCATTGCCGTCCACCGGCAAAAGACGCACCTGGCCGTTGCCAACCACCAGAAAGCCGATAGGTTTTACGGAAACCCCAGCGCCGCTGCCGCCGCCAAAGGCGGGCATAGGTTCTCCTTCGCCTTCCTTGCGGTCCCCTCCCAGATCGAACTCGCCGCCCCCGGCAGCAAAGCCGCAGGCCACGCGAGAAATGGGAATTATCACAGTCCCGTCAGGGGCCTCAACCGGATCCCCGACTACTGTGTTCACATCGATCATCTCTTTAATGCTCTCCATGGCCGTCTTCATTAATCCCTCTATGGGATGCTTCTGCTCAGGCAAGTCAATTCACCCACCTAGTATTTTATTTGAGTCTTATGACCAACATCTTAAAACCCGTGAGAATAATATGGCCAATTCTAACTTCAAATATGCAGTCCAGAAAAGTGTTAAAACAAACCTTTTCATAACTGGGCGCAATATTTATAACTGGCCTGACGCCAGGGGAAAACAAGCGGGAGATCAAAGACAGCAGAAAACCTTTTAAACCCCAGGCCGTACCAACTAAAATGCCGGTCTGGGACGGCTCACCCGTTCCTATTTCAGTCTGCCAGTGGAAACGGCTCAGTTTAACCCGTTCAAACATGAATAAAACAACCGGGTAGTATTTTTTAAACGTGCGAACGGCGTTAAGTAACAATTCAACCAGCCTGGCCAGGCCAGGAATAGGCACTTTCTTTTTCTCCTCCGCAACCGGCTTGCCGCCTTTCCCTTCAAGTTCAGCCCGGATTTTAAAGGCCGGCCTCAATACCGGCCGCAAAAGAGAGCCCAGACTTATTTTTCTCCTGGTTTTATCTTTTTCCACCGCCTGCATTTTAATGAACGGTATTTCCAGCTTATAATGAATAATGCCGCGCCAGAGCGAGAATTCAAGTGCGAAATGGTCATCCTTCCCTAACCTCCGGTAGCGCAGCCTCAGCGTAATTTTAGAAAGGGAAAGGATAAGCAGAAAAACTGCCGTGATAATAACCAGTATGAATGCCCAGCCCACCTGCCTCCCTCCTCGGGCATATTTTTCCACCTTTGGGCGGGAATATACTTAATATTGTGGTTATGCCTATCATCACATTCGAGTATATTGGGTGTTTTAAAATCGGCAGTGATAACCGGGTGGAAGTAGAATTTAACCTGTAGTCTCATGGATTTACTATTTACTTGCTGCTAATGGATATTCTTACCCCCGATTATCTAAAAAGAATTTGTATTA
>JBAZQW010000066.1:0-10295 GCA_041645005.1 Desulfotomaculaceae bacterium
ATTGTGCCGTAAAGGGAGCGAAAGCCAAAGCGCAGCCCCATGCGGTAAACACCCAGGGCAAAGAGCGGCACGTTCAGGGCAAGCATGGCAACTCCCACCGGCACGTAGACTAAATAATGCAGGATCGTGGCAATACCGCTTACCCCACCGGCGGCAATCTTATTGGGGATAAGAAACAGGTCTAACCCCAGGGCAGTCAGGATGACCCCAAAGGTGACCCCGGATATTTCTCTGATTATCTTCGGGATCATGATGAAACACCCCGTTCTCCTGTCTCACTCCACTTGCTGCCTGATTAAAAGGAAAGTATGACAGTCCAATGCTAGGATGTCCCAAAAATTCGGGTGTTATCAGGTTAGCTTCATACCGGTTAAACAAAGGGGACACATCACTTTTGGTGAAATGTCCCCTTTCGAATTGCATCACCCACATATTACCAGGCAAGTCAAGAACCGTCCCCATTTGCTAGGACTGGGTGCGGGCTTTTTCTTTAAGGTAGGCGGCGATGAAGGTGTCGATCTCACCGTCCATCACGGCATTGATGTTCCCTGCTTCCTGACCGGTACGGTGGTCCTTCACCAGGCTGTAAGGGTGAAACACATAGGAGCGGATCTGGCTCCCCCAGGCAATTTCCTGATGGTCGCTGCGCATGGCCGCCAGATCGGCCTCTTTTTTGCGCAACTCAAGGTCAATCAGTTTGGCCTTTAGCATCTTCATGGCCGCCAGGCGGTTTGACAACTGGGAGCGCTCGTTCTGGCAGGACACCACGATGCCGGTGGGCAGGTGGGTTATCCGCACCGCCGAGTCCGTTTTGTTTACATGCTGACCTCCCGCGCCGCTGGAGCGGTAAGTGTCTATCTTTAAATCGTCCTGGTTGATCTGCACGTCCATATCGTCATCCACTTCAGGCAGGACGTCCACAGAGGCGAATGACGTATGCCTGCGCCCCGCGGTGTCAAAGGGCGAAATGCGCACCAGCCGGTGCACCCCTTTTTCTGAAAGAAGGTAGCCGAAGGCGTTGGGGCCGCTTACCTCTATGGTGGCGCTCTTGATGCCCGCTTCATCGCCGGGCAGCATATCCAAAATATCCACTTTGTAGCGGTGCCGCTCCGCCCAGCGACCGTACATCCGGAGCAGCATTTCCACCCAGTCCTGGGCTTCCGTGCCTCCAGCCCCGGCGTGCAGGGCGAGGATGGCGTTGCCGCGGTCGTAAGGCCCGTTCAACAAAACCGCCATTTCCAGCTCGCCGACCATCCTGGCGACAGCAGTCAGCCCTTCCCTGGCCTCGGCGGCGACAGTCTCGTCTTCCTCCTCCTCACCCAGTTCAACCAGCAATTCCACTTCCTCGAATTTTTCAGCCAGTTCCTGATAAACCGAAACCCTGTCACGCAGGTTCGCCACCCGCTGTACTATTTTTTGCGCAGTTTCCTGGTTGTCCCAGAAACTGCAGTTGTGCATCAGTGTTTCCAGCCGGGCTATTTCCTCTTCTTTGACGGCTATGTCAAAGAGAAACCCTCAAATCTTCCATTCGTTTGCCCAGCGGCTCAAGTTCCCGTTTCATCTCTGCATACATTTTTCATCTTCCCTTTTCTGCCTATAATAAATTAATTTGTTCGAATGAATTCGAACCACAAACTTCTGTCTTCTGTATTCTATGCCTTATTCTCCGCTTCCGCCCGGCCGCAGCACTTTTTATATTTCTTGCCGCTGCCGCAGGGGCAGGGGTCGTTGCGCCCCACCTTGCTTTCCTTGCGGACGGGCTGCCGCGCGCCTTCTTCAGCATAGCGGTTTTCCACGACCTGGCGCGGCCTCTCTTGCTGGGGCTGGACCACATTGACCCGGAAAATATGGCGCACCACTTCGTCCTGGATGGTGTTAATCATGTTCTGAAACATTTCATACCCCTCAAACTTGTACTCGATCAAGGGGTCTTTTTGGCCGTAAGCGCGCAGGCCAATGCCTTCCCGCAGCTGATCCATGGCGTCCAGGTGGTCCATCCACTTGTCATCCACAATACGGAGCATGATCACCCGCTCCACCTCGCGCATGGTTTCCGAGCCCAGTTCCTGTTCCCTGGCCTCGTACGCCGCGTGGGAGTGTTCGGCCAGAAATTCCTCCAGTTCCTTGCGGCCCATGTCTTCCAGATCCTCCGGGGTAAGCTTGTGACCGGGCAGGAAGAGCTGTTCGGCTTGTTCCAGCAGGCCTTTTAAGTCCCACTCTTCCGGGTGGACGCCCTCTGGCGCGTAAGCACTTACCAGACGCTCCGCGGAGGCGTCGATCGTCTCCAGGATATTATCCTTCAGGTTTTCACCGGTCAAGACCTGGCGCCGCTGCCTGTAAATCAGTTCCCGCTGCTGGTTCATCACGTCATCGTACTGGAGAACGTGCTTGCGGATGTCGAAGTTGCGGTTTTCAACCCTCTTCTGGGCGGTTTCAATGGACTTGGAGATCATTGAGTGCTCAATCGGCATATCCTCTTCTATGCCCAGGCGGTCCATGATCCCGGAGATATTGTCCGAGCCGAAGAGACGCATCAGGTCGTCTTCCAGTGAGCTGTAAAACTGGGTTGAGCCGGGGTCACCCTGGCGGCCGCAGCGGCCGCGCAGCTGGTTGTCAATACGCCGGCTCTCGTGCCGCTCTGTGCCGATTATATGCAGCCCGCCCAGTTCAACCACCCTGCGGCGTTCTTCTTCCGTCTGCCGGCGCAGCCTATCCAGAATAGATTTGTAGACCTGCTCTTCCGCCTCTGCCTGAGCGGTGATTTCTGCGGCCGTTTCGAACTGGTGGCCCTCCCTGCGCATTTCCAGGCGGGTCAGAAATTCGGGGTTGCCGCCCAGCAGAATATCGGTGCCGCGGCCGGCCATGTTGGTGGCAATGGTCACGGCGCCCTGGTGGCCGGCCTGGGCGACAATTTCCGCTTCCTTATCGTGATACTTGGCGTTCAACACCTGGTGAGCTATGCCTTTTTTCTTCAGCATGCTGCTCAAAACTTCTGATTTTTCAATGGAAATAGTGCCTACCAGCACCGGCTGCCCCTTGGCGTGCCGTTCGGCTATTTCGCTCACCACCGAGCGGAATTTGGCCTGTTCGGTCTTATAAATAACATCCGTTATATCCTTGCGGACCATCGGCATGTTGGTAGGCATCACCAACACATCCAGGTTGTATATCTTTTTAAATTCCTGTTCTTCAGTAGCCGCTGTCCCGGTCATGCCGGCCAGTTTGTCGTACATTCTGAAATAGTTCTGAAAGGTAATCGTGGCCAGGGTCTGGGATTCCCGCTCGATCTTGACGTTCTCCTTGGCCTCGATAGCCTGGTGCAAACCGTCGCTGTACCGCCGGCCGAACATCAGGCGGCCGGTGAACTCGTCGACTATGATTACCTGGCCGTCCTTCACCACGTAATCCTTGTCCCTTTTCATTAAACCGTGGGCTTTCAAGGCCTGGTTCATGTGGTGGGTGAGCTCGATGTTTTTATCGTCGTACAGATTCTCAACGCTGATCATTTTTTCCACTTTGGCCACCCCGGACTCGGTAATGGTGACCGCATGGGCCTTTTCATCCACATTGTAGTCGGTTTCCCGGATCAGGCGGGGCACTATCCTGGCAAAGGTGTAGTACAGGTCGTTAGATTTCTCCGCCTGGCCTGAAATGATCAACGGTGTCCTGGCCTCGTCGACGAGAATGCTGTCAACCTCGTCGACGATGGCGTAGTTTTGCTCCCGCTGGACTAACTGGCTGGGATGGTGGGCCATATTGTCCCGCAGGTAGTCAAATCCAAACTCGTTGTTGGTGCCGTAAGTGACATCGGAGTCGTAGGAGCGCTTGCGCTCATCCCAGTCCAGTCCGTGTACGATCAGGCCGACGCTTAATCCCAGATAACTGTAAATCCGGCCCATCCACTCGCTGTCCCGGCGGGCCAGGTAGTCGTTTACCGTAACCACGTGAACTCCCCTGCCGGTCAGGGCATTCAGGTAAACTGGCAGGGTGGCCACCAGGGTTTTGCCTTCACCGGTTTTCATTTCGGCTATCCGACCCTGGTGCAGCACTATCCCGCCCATAAGCTGGACGTCAAAATGCCTCATTCCCAGAACCCGCCGGGAAGCTTCCCGCACCACGGCAAAGGCCTCGGACAGTATGTCATCAATCGTCTGGCCCTGCTCCAGCCGCTCCCGCAAAACAGCGGTCATGCCCTTGAGGTCACTCTCAGACAGAGCGGCCATCCGCGGCTCCAATTTATTGATTTCATCAACGGTCTTTTGCAGTTTCTTTACTTCGCGGGCGTTGTCATCAAGCCAGTTTTTGATAAACCCGAGCATTAGATTACCACCTCAATAGCCACATTGTAAATATTTCACTATCTTAATATTATACTTCATCCTAAAGTTTACCGTCAATTATGGGCGACCGACCGTAAAAACCTTAGCAGGCCATTAGCCGGCCTTAATGAAAAAAGCGCACCCTTTTGGGCGCGCTTTTTTCATATCTGAATCTAAAATTCCTGTTCGATCAGCCCGTAGTTGCCGTCTTTGCGCTTGTAGACCACGTTGACCTGCTCAGTGTCGGCGTTGGAAAACACAAAGAAATTATGGCCGAGCAGGTTCATCTGGAGCACCGCTTCCTCCACCGGCATGGGTTTGATGGCGAAACGCTTGGTCCTGACCAGGTGCGGCTCTTCGTCCTCCAGGACAGCGGCGGTTTTGCGCTGGTCATTGACATAGCGGGCGCCCCTCTTCTGCAACTTGCCTTTATACTTTTCAATCTGTTTTTCCAGCTTTTCCACTACGAGATCGGTGGAAGCGTACATATCGTCCGTGCTTTCTTCCCCTCTTAAAATCATCCCGTTGATGGGTATGGTTACTTCGATCCTGTGAAAACCCCTTTCAACAGCCATAGTTACCTGGGCATCACCAAGATTGTCGATGTATTTATCCAGTTTGCCAAGTCTCTTGCCAATATAATCTTTTAAGGCGTCAGTCGTATCCATATTTCTACCGCGTACCTGTATCTTCATGAAAAACAACCCCTTTCGTTGAATCTCTTTACACCCTATTATTCCCCTGGGCGGCAAAAAATCCTGCACAAAACATATTTAGATTTAAATACCCCAGGTATTGGCTGGGGTATTCAAGAGTTTATATTTTCGTCACGTTGGCCGCCTGCGGCCCCCGGGCGCCTTCGACGATATCGAATTCAACCTTTTGACCCTCGGCTAGGGTCTTAAAGCCTTCTTCCTGAATCGCCGAGAAGTGGACAAATACGTCCCCGCCATCATCCCTCTCGATAAAACCGTACCCCTTCTCCTGGTTAAACCACTTAACCCTGCCAAACACAAACATACCTCCTAAAAACATGTTCCGACGTCCTATTATTACGTATAAAAATGTTAACATAAGGGGGATAAGATTGTCAAGCTTTCCAATATGAACCGCAGTTATAACCATATGATGGCTTTAATTTTCCGCAATTCGACAGTACCTTCACCCGGCAAGTTTAAATGAATGTTAAGTGGCTATTAAGAATGTCGAAAAATAACTTGTTGAATAGCGTTTGTGCAGAAAAACCTGTGGACAATGTGGATAATGCTGTTAATAACTTATAAATTCAGCAGTTTTAATGTTAGTAAAATAGAATTGCCAAAAAATGGTTGTCAAATAATGTCATATGCTGGCACGTTTTTTGTAGAAAAATCAAAAATATCTGCCGGCAGCGGCAGTCAGGGCAAACACCTGTCCGGCCCCGGCTTTGCGAACAACGGAAGCTGCTGACGAGATGGTGCTGCCAGTGGTGAAAACATCATCGATTATGAGGATATTCTTCCCGCGAAGCGCACCGTAATCTGTCACTCTAAAGGCGCCCATCAGGTTGGATTCCCTGGCGGCTCTGGGCAGGCCGGCCTGGGGGCTTGTCTCAAAATCTTTCACCAGCAGCCGCCCGCTTACAGGTATCCGCAGCAGTGAGCCAACCTCCTTCGCCAGCAGGGCCGCCTGGTTAAACCCTCTCCGCCGGAGCTTTTCGTCCGATAACGGCACAGGCAGGGCTAGGTCAAGCGGGGGGAATTCCGGGCCGGCGCAGGCCGCCTCCGCCATCAGCCGCGCCAGGTGTGGGGCCAGGCTGCGGCGACCCGCGTATTTAAACCGGTGAATAGCGTCTTTCAAAACACCTTCGTACGGCCCGGCCGCACGGGCCTGGACAAAAGGCCAGCCATGCTTCCGGCAGTCGAAACAAAGGTGGCCGGGGGCTGCTGGAAGAGTCGCCCCTTTCCCGGCATAGCGACCGCACCTGCCGCAGTAAAGCTCCCGGCTGTAACCGTCAATGACAGTGCGGCACTGCTCGCAAATATTCTCCCCCAGACGCTGGCCGCCGCAAAAGGGGCATTCCGGTCCCGGCGGGAAAATCAGGTTCAGCAGGTCTTTCCAGAGAAACATCACCCCAACCTCCTAGCAAACGGGGACGGTTCTTGACTTGCCTTCAGGCAAACGGGGACGGTTCTTGACTTGCTACCTCTCTTTAGCCACAATCCTGCTTACCCTGGATTCGCTCAGTCCTCCAAATAGCTCACCAATCTGCTTTAATGAAAGGGAAGAGTTCCTTCTTATTCCGCTAATCAACTCGTTGCGAAACACAAGATAATTTTTCAGATCGTTAGAATGTATTTCTTTATTTTCCGCGGCCTCTCTTATTCTTAACCGGGCTTGCTCCATCGTGCAAATATAGTCGCTGTTATAGTCAGTATCACTAAATGGTTCATCAATATCCATGATGCGGATGTTTTTATCCTCTTCTTTGGACATAAATTCGATATATCCCTTGACCGCCTTTAACTGGTTGTTTGAAAAGCTATCTAAGATCCTCCCTTTATCAATCAGCCCACAAAAATCCTTTGTTCTTCCAGTGTAAATATTAAAACTGCTCCAAAGATATTCATGTGGCTTTTTCACAATTCCGGCTCTAACCGGATTGTTGTGTATGTACCGGCTCAACTCAAAAAGATAAACTTCGTTGTTTACCATCTCACTTTTAAACCGGTCCTGGAACAGGTGTCCACACCTGCTGTAGATCCGGTTGAAATACTGTGCATAGCTTATGTTTATGCTTGTAACTATCTTGGAAATGTCGTTTCCATTATCGTCTATCATAAGATGTACGTGATTATCCATCAGGCAGTAGGCATAAAGTAGATAGTTATACTTTTTTTTCATACTCGCAAGTATTTCTATAAACCTTGACCTGTCTTCATCGGAAAGAAAGATGCTTTTTTTCTCGTTTCCCCTCTGAATTACATGGTAAGTTGAAAACTCTCCCTTTGTTCTGGCTTGCCTTGGCATTTTTATCACCTCGTAACAACTTTACCACACTTTACCAGGCAAGGCAAGAACCGTCCCCATTTGCCCCCTTAGTCTAAAATGGGGACCGCGGCTGAATCAACACGGTCGCCGCCAGCGGCCTTGGCTTTGTCCAGGGCTCGCTGAGCGGCCCTAAAAAGACCTGACGCGTCACCGGCGTCCCTGGGGAATTCGGCCAGTCCCACACTTACAGTCAACCTGGCAGACCGGTCTTCCTCCCGGAGGAAAGTGTATTCCCGCGCTTTCCGCCACAGGGTTTCGGCTATTTCCTGCAGGCGGCGGCCACCCGCGCCGGGCAGCAGCAGGGCGAACTCATCACCGCCGTAGCGCGCGGTGATATCATCTGTACGGATACTGCTCCCGATTAACAGGGCCAGTTCCGCCAGCGCCATCTCCCCGTACTCGCGGCCGTAATGCCGGTCAAAAGCTTTGAAGCGATCTATGTCCACTATGATCAAACCAACCGTAGACCCGGACTCCCCTGCGCCTTCACACATTTCAGATGTTATTGACGAAAACGAATTGAAGCTCAACAGACCGGTCAGGGTATCACGCGACACGGCCTGATCCAGGCGCAGTCTCAGGACGGAGTTTTCTAAAGCGACGGAGGCCTGTCCGGCCAGGACAGTCATAATATGCAGATGTTTTTCATCAAAAGCGAGGGGCCGTTTTTCCCCCAGCACGATCACTCCCAGTGTATCCCTGCCTGAAAACAGTGGGATGACCATCAGCGAGCGCATGACCTGGCATAATCCTTCCTCATGCCTGGCCCGGGGGTCGGTCCTGGTATCGAAAACAATATCCGGCTTCCTGTTTTCCAGGGACAGACCGATAATGCCTTCTCCCATAAAAACAGTAGTTGCCAGAAGCTGTTTGGCATAAGGACCGGTCGCTGCCGCGGGAAGGCAGGCTTCTTCTTCCTCCTGGCAGAGGTAGACCACCCCGCTGTGAAACGGCACTGCTTTTTTGGTGTTTCTCAAAACCATTTCCATCAATTTTACCGGGCTGGGCTTGCCTTCTAAAAACCTGACCACCTGATAAAAAGTGGTAAGCTCCCTGTTGGTCACCTGCAGCCGGACGTAAAAGCGCAGGAAAAACTGGAGGGCCAGCACCGAAAAAAACAGCGTGAGCGTTCCCGTCAGCCCCGTATATCTGTAGATCATGGCGATGAGAATTCCCTGGGGTACGGTAAACAAATAGGTCAGCCCGTCCCACTTGATAGCGTCTGACCAGACCAGCCGCCCGGTCGTGCTGTGCCGCCCGGGCAGCAGGTACAGATAAACCAGCAGGTGGTTGACCGTGATGTAGGCAGCCGTGAAAATCAAAAAGGGGGAAATATTGGCGGGCCCGACCAGCCCCTGGACGCCGCCGCTCAGTTTAAAAAGCAGCCCCGCCGCCGCTGCCGCCAGAGTGTACTGCCCGGCGTTAAAAAGAACGGTCCGCACAGGATTGCCCCTGTTGGCGATGCCCTGACCGATCAGGGCGGACAGGCCGCTTACCCAAACGGCGGCGGCCGGCCCGTAGATTAAAAAGCTGGACAGGATCAGGGCAAAGCCACCTGAAAGCTGACCATGTGGGAAGGGGACCGCCAGGCACTCGGCCAGCACACCCAGAAAAACAACCGTCAGCAACTCCCGCGAACTGTCCAGTTCCAGTACTGGGAACAGGCTGGTCAGCTGCCATACAGCCAGTCCAACTATAAGCCAGGTATATATGATGTGCACTATTCCCTGCTTTGAACGCACTGAAATTCACCCCGCTTTGCTCAGGTAAATGCCAGGAGAAACCCTAACTCCTATTTCGACTTAAACCTGCGATTTACCTTCGTTTAAATGGGAAAGGCGGTAGAATAAGGGCGCATCCAGAAGATCTTTTCCGCTCAGACCTCTTACGTCAAAGTGCAGGGCGCCGGCAAAGTCTCTTTCTTGTGCACAGGAACCGGAGGTGTTGAACTCAAAAGGATATACCCTGGCCAGCCGTTCAAGAATATCCGGCGTGCGGTCGCACGAAAAGCCATCAACTATTACCACATCCAGACCGGATTTATTATAGACGCGGAAAAACAGCTTGCGAACGAAGCCTTCCACCCACGGCTCCTGATCTTTGACTGTTATCACCAGTTTTATCCTGCCGGAGCCTGCCCGCTGACTGCTTCCGGAGACTGCTCTCCTGATCAAATAAACTCCCACAAGAAAGATCAGCGCCAGCAACAGCATAAACGATTTCAAAAAAACTCACCCCCGTGTCCTTAATGCAACCTATGCAGGCCGGACTTCAGGGGTGATATCACCTAAAACCTAAATTGATCAATAGCCGCGTCTAATTAGATGCCCGCCGACCGCCTGAGCGCCTCCACCTTGTCGGTACGCTCCCAGGGCAGGTCGAGGTCGTTTCTGCCAAAGTGTCCATAAGCTGCCACCTTCTTATAAATAGGCCGGCGCAGGTCTAATCCCTTGATGATGGCCGCCGGGCGCAGGTCAAAGTGTTGCCGCACCAGATTTACCAGCAGCTGCTCGTCGATTTTAGCGGTGCCGAACGTCTCGACCATGATTGAAACCGGGTGGGCCACCCCGATCGCGTAAGCGACCTGGAACTCACACTTGTCGGCCAGACCCGCGGCCACAATGTTTTTGGCCACATAGCGGGCGGCGTAACTGGCAGAGCGGTCAACCTTGGTCGGGTCCTTGCCGGAAAAGCAACCACCGCCGTGTCTGGCCATGCCGCCGTAGGTATCCACGATGATTTTCCGGCCGGTCAGGCCGGTATCGCCCTGGGGCCCGCCGACGACAAACCGTCCGGTTGGGTTCACAAAGACCCTGGTACCCGCATCCAGAAGTTCCTCCGGCACGATTGGCTTGATAACCTTCTCCAGCACATCCCGCCGGATATCCTCCAGTGATACACTGGGGTGGTGCTGGGTTGAAACAACAATGGTATCTACCCGCAGGG
>JBAZQW010000068.1:0-9763 GCA_041645005.1 Desulfotomaculaceae bacterium
TATTGAGGAAAAATGAAATACAAATCCGGCTCCGATGCTTAAGAAGAAGGATATAAAGATGGTAATGACAGTTCCTTTTAATACATTGATTATTTGAATCCCTCCGGTAAAGCTGTCCTTATTTGGCAAAGGCATTGCAACACCTCCAAAAAGTAATTATAATTATTTTTATGTAACTGGTTAATATCTATGACTTAATTCCTACTTGCCATCCAGATTGATCATGGTAGCTGAACCAGTTCTTTCTCTGACAAAATTATCACCTTGATCATAATTGCTCACTTGGATTCCCTCCTCTTAGTTTTAGTATAAAAAAACAACAGTTTTTTTATGTGAGTTTTTTATGGGAATATGGTTTTTTAACGGGGGGAAATTAAAGTCAGGAAGGGGAGTCATCATGGAAAAGATTACTTTAAAAGTAGAAGGTATGAGCTGTGGTCATTGCAAGGCCGCAGTTGAAAAAGCTCTAAAAGAGACTAACGGGGTCCGTGACGCAGAGGTAAATCTAACTTCAAAAGCTGTTGAAGTTACCTATGACCAGGACAGGGTTGACCGTGCAGGTCTGGTCAAAGCTATTGAGGACGCGGGCTACGATGTGCAGAATTGAGGCATGTGTAAATGTATGAGCTTGCGGTAAAAACACGTTTTGCGGCTGCCCACTCTTTAAGTGATTACATCGGCCCTTGCGCCCGGTTACACGGTCATACCTGGCATGTGGAAGTCACCTTCAAAGGTCCGGATCTTAATCATACAGGGATGCTGCTTGACTTTAAAGAGGTAAAGACCAGCGTTAAAAATATTGTGGATAAACTTGATCATGTTAATCTTAACGACCTGAATCCTTTCATTAAAGGCGGGGAAGAAAACCCTACCGTTGAAAACCTGGCCAGGTATATCTACCAGCGTTTAAAACTGGAGTTTGGCGACCGTGAACGTTCTGTAAAAGTCGCAGTCGTGCGGGTTTGGGAATCACCTGACGCTTCCGCGTCTTATACGGAGGATCGAGAACCGTCATGAAAAGTATTGTGCTCTTATCCGGAGGTCTGGACTCCTCAGTTTCCCTGGCGCAAGCACTGAGAGAGACAGATGTTGCCTTAAGTCTTACTTTTGACTATGGCCAGAAGTCTGCGAATAAAGAAAAGAAGGCTGCCGCCGCTCTTTCTGCGTATTATAAAATTAGCCACAGGGTGCTGGAATTAAACTTTTTAAAAGAAATTACCAGAACCGCACTCGTATCTAAGGAAGATTTGCCGGAACCAGGATTTCCCGATCTGGATGACCAGGAAAAATCAAGCGCCTCTGCTGCGCTGGTTTGGGTGCCAAACAGAAACGGTTTGTTTATTAACATCGCGGCGGCTTTTGCCGAAGCGTATCAATGCGGTATTATTGTTACGGGCTTCAATCGCGAAGAGGCTGCCACTTTTCCGGACAACAGCCAGGATTTTGTCAGCGCCGCTAATTTTGCCCTGAGTTTTTCCACACTGCATAAGGTTAGGCTGGTAAGCTATACCCAGCAGTTGGACAAGGTGGAGATTATTAAACTGGGCATGACCATGGGACTTCCATTTCAGTATCTCTGGAGCTGTTACAGGGGTGAAGAGAAAATGTGCGGGCGATGCGAAAGTTGTATGCGTTTGCAGCGGGCCGCAAACGCAGCAGGCCTTAACTGGGAAGATAATTTTTAGACACCCATGCCTCTTAAGCGGCACCAGTAGCAGGATGAAAATTGTTTTTGTACGAATGAATTCGCACCTACATTTTTTTGCATTAGTTATGATGATGAATCATAAGCAGCAAATGGAGGATTCCCTGTGATCGAACATTTTATCACTGAGACCATTACATACGACGGCACTCAGTTGTCATCACTCTGGGCCTTCCGCAACTTTGGTTTGCAGGGTGACAGCGTGGTGGCCTTTCGCGGACCCTGCCGGGTAAACCTGACTGATATGGTGGATCTGGAAGACATCAGAAATAACTCCCCGATCTACAGTACTGACATGCTCCATTTTATTGTGGAACATTTTGAAATGGATTTAGAAAAAACTATTTTTAGACAGAGGCTTTTTATAGCTATTATAAAAGATGTTATTGAAAAATTCACCGGCACAAATTTAAAACGCAGTGGCGATGATCTATTTTATGACGAAAAAAAATTGTCAGTATCCATCGCCACACTTTCACCGGTTTCCACCATGATTCACACCGGGCTGAATATCTCCAGCCGGGATGTGCCTGTTGCCGCGATTGGGCTGGCGGATCTGGGAGTTGACGAAAATCAGGTGACGCATCTGGGCGGAGCCATATGCGGGCTGTACACCAGGGAATGTCGCCAGATTAAAATGGCCCGCTGTAAAGTACGGGGGGTAAAATAATATGGCCTACCCGGTCAGTGAGATATTTTCCTCGGTTCAGGGCGAAGGGCCGCTGCTGGGGTGCCGGCAGATTTTTATTAGAGTACACGGATGCAATCTTGACTGTGCCTACTGTGACACTTTTTCAGGTGAAACGCCTGCATATTGCCGTGTTGAAACAGAACCTGGCGGAAATAATTTTAAGAAGCTGCCAAACCCTCTGCGAGCCGAAGATATTGCTTTAGCAACGGCGGCGCTAGGCCTGCGCTGGCATGATGCGGTGAGCTTGACCGGAGGAGAGCCTTTGCTTTATACCGGTTTGATTAAAGAGTTAGTCCCGCTGTTAAAAGGAACAAGACGTGGTATTTACCTTGAGACTAACGGAACCCTGCCGGATAACCTGGCCCAGGTAATTGATCTAATTGACACAGTGGCCATGGACTTTAAACTGCCCAGTGCCACAGGTGAGAGGGACTTTTGGGATGAACACAGAAAATTTTTGGGTATTGCTAAATTAAAAAGGACCTTTGTAAAGGTTGTGGTCGGTGGAAACACAACTTTTACAGAGATGGAAACCGCGGCTGAGATGATTAAGAATACCTCTCCGGGTGTAATCCTGATTATACAGCCGGTAAGCGGGAGTGCAAACATAAAGCCTGTAACTCCTAATTATGCGCTGGAATTACAACAGCGCGCGCTGAAAATTTTAGATGATGTCAGGATCATACCTCAGATGCACAAGGTTATGGGTTTCCAATAAAGGAAAGGGGACACACCTCTATTGGGGGACAGTCTCTGCGGCTGAGGAATGTCCCCGATCGGAATGCGGCTGAGGAATGTGCCGATCGGAATGTCCCCAAGTCAGTGTAGGGAGGGTAAAAAATGTTCGATGATTCAAAGATTGAGCATGCGGTCAGACTAATTTTAGAGGCAATCGGAGAAGATCCGGACAGGGAAGGACTACTGGACACACCGGCGAGGGTTGCCCGGATGTATAGAGAAATATTTTCTGGCCTGGAAGAAGACCCTGATCTGCACCTGGAGAAAATATTTGCTGAAGACCATGATGAGATGGTCATTGTAAAGGACATACCATTGTATTCAGTCTGTGAACACCACCTGCTCCCATTTTACGGCAAAGCGCACGTGGCATACATCCCACGTAAAGGTCATGTTACCGGCTTATCAAAGCTGGCCAGGGTAGTGGACGGCTTTGCACGGCGACCGCAGCTGCAGGAGCGCCTCACTTCACAGATTGCCGACAGTATTATGAACAGGTTAAAAGCACACGGCGCGCTTGTGGTAATTGAGGCCGAGCATATGTGCATGACCTTTAGAGGCATAAAAAAACCGGGATCAAAAACTGTAACTTCAGCGGTGAGAGGCGTTTTTCATAAGAATGAGGCAACCCGGGCGGAGGCTTTTGCCCTAATTAAAGATTAGTATAGACATACATGCAGCTAACGCAGTGCCAGCTTAAAGGATGAAAATGGTAGGTCGGGACAGGGACATATAAACTTACTGACAAGCTTAAGGGCTTATGTATGGAGAATTTAAAAATGAGCAAACTTGAACTTATTGCTACGAAAAGTTTTAAATCGTACGATGATATGTATAAAATAGTGGATTATCTAAACAAAATCCTGAAGGACAAAAATGTTATTTTTGGCCTGACTAAGGACGCTAAAAACGATACAATGACTATATCTATTTATGAAACATAATGGAGATGCTATATGAGAATCTTGCTCAGCAATGATGATGGTATTGATGCGGACGGCCTTAAAGAATTAAGGGTCGCTTTACAGGAACAACATGAGGTTTATGTCGTAGCACCGGATCGGGAAAGAAGCGCAACCGGACATAAAATAACTGTGGACCGGCCTCTCAGGGTAAAGGAATGGACTTATCCCGGCACTACCGCTACAGGCTGGGCGGTGGACGGCACTCCCGCGGACTGCGTAAAACTGGGCCTGGAAGCTTTGCTTCCTGAACCCCCTGACCTGGTTATTTCAGGCATTAACTTCGGGCCGAACCTGGGTACGGATGTGTTGTACTCCGGTACAGTTTCCGCTGCTGTGGAAGGCACCATCAACGGGATTCCTTCAATCGCTGTATCTTTGGCAAGCTATGAATACCGGGACTTCTCATTTTCTGGTAATATTATTAGTGAAATAGTTGCGGTCATGGGCAGAGAACTGCCGTCCCGCACTTTGTTGAACATCAACATGCCTCCTGGAACACCGCAGGGTATAAAAGTTACCAGGCTTGGTAACAGGCGGTATGTAAATATATTTGACAAAAGAACAGACCCCAGGGGCAGGGTCTACTTCTGGATGGCCGGCGAACCTTTTGATCTTGATGAAGATGACCCGGAAACAGATGTCTGGGCTGTCAAGGAAGGTTATATCTCAATAACACCTATGCAGTTCGATTTGACAGACTACAGCTTTTTGGAAAAATTGAAATCAACAGTCAAAAAAATAAGGGTTTATAACCCTTGATTTGAGCATATATTTTTTATTTAACCCCATAAAATGCTGCATACTCATTTTAATAATAAACGCTTTTAAAACGCGTCAAATCTTTTTTGTCGATACCGCCATTTAGCAGTAAAAGAAAGAAATAAGTCAACAGGCCGGTAAGAATAGCGCTAGTGACTGAAAGAAAATCTGTTTTGGGGCAAAAATAATAATAACGGTACACAAGCATTGACACTCCCATACCTGCCGCGGCTGTTAACGGCTTGAGAATTACACTGGTAAATTTAATTCTCAGACCGGTCAAATGGCATATATCGGAAATGTTCAAGCAGGCCATGATCATGTAACCCGAGGCTATGGCCGCCGCGCTGCCCTTAATACCCAGGTGTGGCAGGCCGGTTAAATAATAAATGCCGATTATCTTTAATGTCGATGCGATAACAAGATTTCGAAAAGGACGCGAAGCTTCGCCCATACCCTGGAGAATACCTGTGGTAGTTTGCTGCAGGTAAAGAAAAATGCCGCCCAGGGCAAGAACCTTCAGGCTGGCGCCTGCCTCTGGATAACCGAAAATTGACCCGCAAAGCTCGTCTGCCAGCAGCAGGAATATAACCACACAGGGCAGCCCTGCCAGTAGTGTTATCCTGATTGACGTTTCACAACGTGACCGGATAAGACTGATGTTATTCACCGCCAGCGCGTCAGCTACCGCTGGGATCAAAGCAGTGGCAAGCGATATGGTGACTGTGCCCGGAACAAATAAAATACTTTGGGCTATGCCTACAAACTGGCCGTAGGCGGCCGTAGCATCAGCCAGACTGAGACCGCCGGCCTGAAGCCTCTGTGGAATAAGCACTGCGTCAATCGATAAAAACAAGGTGGAAATAAAGCGAGTTAAAGTAACCGGTACAGCCAGACTTGAAATCCTTCCCGCTATTTGTCCCAACGGTTCTGGCATGCAACAGGTTACCCCTTTGGGAACACGGGGTCGGCGCCTGATAAAAAAAACTGTGATCAGAAGAAAGCCTGACATTTCACCAATGACCACGCCTATTGAAGCTCCAACAGCCGCAAATTCAACACCTTTTGGCAAAAGCAGGTGGGCGAAAAAAAGCCCAGAAACAACTCTGAGCATTTGTTCTAAAGATTGGGTCAGGGCGGTTGGGGTCATTTGCTGCAAACCCTGAAAAAAACCTTTGAATGCTGAACAAAGGGACACAATGATCACACCTGGGATGAGGCTCAAGAAAATATAGTATACCTTTGGATTTGGGAATACATATTTAAGCAAAATGGGTGTGGTAAGAAAACAAATAACGCTGACCAGGGAACTGCTGATAATCAGGACTCCAAAGCAGGTGTAAAAAATGCGAAAGGCGCCGCGCATATTTTTTAGAGCTGCTTCCTCCGCCACCAGCTTGGATATTGCCACTGGGATGCCAGCTGTGGCTACGACTAATACGAGAACGTAAATGGGATAAACCATGGCGAAGAGGCCGATCCCCTCCGGAAGGATCAGCCTGATCATGAAAATCTGATAGACAAAACCCAGAGTCCGGTTAAAGAGACTTGATGCCAAAAGGACCAGGGCTCCATAAATAAAGGACTGTTTAATAACGCATCTGCCTTCCCTAAATAGCCCATGCAAAGATTATTAACTAATAACCTGATTAAACCTATATATCCTAAATTTACCTATGTGTATCAAATAGCTTTAAGAACGATTTTTTTTGAAAAAATATCTCATATTTTTTTTATAACAAGGATTTTAAAGCCGCTCTGTAGAAATACTTTTTGTGAAAAGTGCTTTGTGGTTTTTGACTTGAGAAGTTTATTTAAATAAACTTTTGAACTCTCAGGGGTTCTTATTTTTTGCCTTTAACCATAAATGCCCATTTATGGTTTTTAATAAGTATAGAAATAATTATTTAGGGAACCATTATTTACAAAAGGAGGCAAGTATTTTGAAGAACTATCAGACAGCGCAAATACGCAACCTTGGGGTGGTAGCGCACGGCGGGGCCGGTAAGACCTCCCTGGTTGAGGCAATGCTCTTTAATACCGGAATTCTTTCACGACTGGGCAGAGTGGAGGACGGCACCACGACATCGGATTACCATCCGGAGGAAATCGCGAGACAAATCACTGTGCACACCAGTCTTGTTCCGTGTGAGTGGAACGGTGTGAAAATTAACCTACTGGATACACCCGGTTTTTCGGATTTTATAGGAGAGGTAAAGGGCGCTTTAAGGGTTGCCGACTCTACCATGTTTGTGGTTTCCGCCGTGGATGGAGTTGAAGTACAGCATGAGGTTATATGGGATATAGCGGACGAATACGACCTGCCCAGAATCGTATTTATTAATAAGATGGACCGTGAAAATGCCAATTTTGAAAGAGTGCTGGATGATCTCAAGGCAAAGTTCAAGGCCAATTTTGTGCCGGTCCAGATTCCCATCGGATCTTTCAGCACCTTCAGTGGTGTGGTTGACATTATTAATGGCAAGGCGTATAACGGAGCGGGAAAAGGTGAAGAAACAGCGGTTCCCGCCGAACTGGAAGACGAAATCGCCCAGTACCGTGAGCAACTGCTGGAAGCGGCTGCCGAGGGCGACGACGATCTGACCATTAAATACCTGGAAGGGGAAGAGCTTACCCCGGAAGAGATAAAGGAAGGACTTAAAAAAAGTATCGAGCAGCGTAAAGTCGTACCGGTACTGGCAGGGTCAGCAACTAAAAATATTGGCGTGGCTCAGCTGAATGACGTAGTGGTTGATTATCTGCCTGCCCCCAAAGCAGGCGAAGGGCCGATGGCGGCGCTGATATTTAAGACTATAGCCGACCCGTATGTTGGTAAGATGAACTTTTTGAGGGTTTACAGCGGCACATTTAAGAGCGATTCCACCGTATCTAACAGCAAAAAGGGGAAGACGGAAAGAATCGGCAATGTGCTTTTCGTACGCGGCAAAAACACCGTCACCACCGATGCGGTCCAGACAGGCGATCTGGCGGTGGTAGTGAAGCTGCAAGATACCGGCACAGGCGACACGCTTTGTGAAAAAGATAAGACTGTGACGCTGGAAGGAATCAAATTCCCCGTGCCAACCCTGACCGTAGCCATTAGCCCCAAGAGCAAAAACGATGAAGATAAGCTGGGAGACGCTATCTCCAAGATTCTTGAAGAAGATCCCACCTTGCGCGTAGAAAAGAATACTGAAACCAAACAAACGCTGCTTACAGGTACGGGTGAACTCCATATTAACACCATGATCGAAAAACTAAAGCGCAAATACAGTGTGGATGTTGTGATGACCGATCCCAAGGTGCCATACAGGGAAACAATCCGGCGGCAGGGGCCAGTACGGCCATGTCTGGATTCGCTTTGAGCCCTGCCCTGAGGAAGACTTCCTTTTTGAAGAGGATATATTCGGTGGTTCCGTTCCCAGACAGTATTTCCCGGCTGTGGAGAAAGGTCTCCGTGAAGCCTTGACTGAGGGAGTGCTGGCAGGTTATCCTACAACCGGTATCAAGGCAACCCTTTACGACGGATCTTACCACAACGTGGACTCCTCGGAGCTTGCCTTCAAAATCGCAGCTTCCCTGGCTTTTAAGAAAGGAGTGCTGCAGGCTAAACCGGCTCTTTTAGAGCCTATAATGAATGTGGAAGTGGTTGTTCCTGAAAACTTTATGGGGGACATCATCAGCGACTTTAATACCAAACGCGGGCGCGTACTGGGCACCGAGTCGGAAGGCAGGCTCACAATAATAAAAGCTACCGTGCCCCTATCGGAAATGTACCGCTACGCTATTGACCTCAAGTCTATGACTCAGGGGCGCGGGGCTTTTTCCATGGAGTTTTACAGCTATGAAGAAGTACCGGCCCGTCAGTGCGAGGAAATAGTCAAAAAAGCCAAAGCTGAAGCTGAAGCGGAAAAATAACAAAAAGCGGGGTTATCCCGCTTTTTGTTATATGTCGCGCTCTTTTGATATTAGCAAACTGGAAATAAGGTGGTGGTAAAAATACTTCAATGACTGGCTCGGAGAAAAACTGGCCTTCTGGCTTTCAACTATGGCTATGTTTTACATTTGAACTAGTTATTATAAAGCTAATATGAGGAGGTTAAATTATGGATATAAATTATTTTTTAGAGAATGAAAGCCGGGGCGCCACTTATATCGGTAAAGCTATAAGTGACTTAAAAATTAGCGTTTCTGAAGAGACAACCGTTATTGAACTTTTCGGTTTTTTGAACGGTGTTTATGCCAGGGCGATTGATTATCTAATCGAAGAAATGGAGTCGGACTCTGAACCTGACATCTTTAATCACAAAACATGTCGAAATAGTTGTCAAGGATAATATCTTAGGAGGCCTGACATATGGACGAAGAGCTTTTTAGACACTTAATATTTTTAGAGGCTAACAACAGCAGTGACATTGAGGAGTTTATCAAGCTTGGATATTTTATAAGATGTAATGACATTGTCTATCGAACAGAAAAGTTAGAAGAGGATATCAAAGAATTTGTGGGATTGAAAAAAGAAGCATTATTCGCAGCGATCAAGGAACTTGGAAACGCCAGAGAAATTAATAAAGTAATGGAATTAGCAGGTATTCAACAGTTTATCACTTTCAGTGTTTTAGCGGATGAACTGGTCAGAGATGGAAGAATTATTAAGGATAAAGAAAATATCTGTGTTCTTAAGTGATAAAAAAATAAAAAGGAACTGCAGCAGTTGCAGTTCCCTTTGTTTTTTGGCAGGGGAGACAGGACTCGAACCTGCAACCAACGGTTTTGGAGACCGCTACTCTACCATTGAGCTACTCCCCTATGACTGTAAGCTCTTGCCTGTTTATTATAAAAAATAATGTGTTTTACGTCAAGGGAAAACACTACCACCGGAGGATTTACACTGATCAAAAAGAA
>JBAZQW010000172.1:0-5229 GCA_041645005.1 Desulfotomaculaceae bacterium
CGCAAAATATTATTCTTCTTTACCTGGTGTTTAATATGATTTATACACTGTTCGCCTTTCCAGCCGGAGCTCTCTCCGACCTGGTCGGACGCCGCGCTCTCCTGGTGGCGGGCTATGTTTTTTACAGTTTGGTTTACTTTGGATTTGCGGTAATCTCCAGGGGGCAGTTTCTTTGGCTTCTCTTTGGTTTATATGGGATATACAACGCCGTTACGGAAGGTGTGGAGAAAGCCCTGGTGTCGGAAGTCGCTCCTGGCAACCAGAAAGCCACCCTGCTCGGACTGCATGCGACGCTGGTGGGAATTGGGCTACTGCCGGCCTCAGTTATCGGCGGCGCCCTTTGGAGATACCTGGGGTCCAGCGCAACTTTCTATTTTGGCAGTCTCATGGGGCTATTGGCAGCCGTAAGTCTGGCGTTCGTTTTAGCTGGTGAGAAGGATATGATAAACCGCAAAATTTAGGGCATAACCAATAACGGTTTACCCGTGTGGATTTTATTGTGAGCTTGCCAACCGGACAAGCTTAAAAAAATAGCAATTAGAATATTAATTGGGTGGTGATGTTGCGCCATAGATTTCTAATGTATAAACAGGTTGGTTGATATTGTCTTTTGTGCTTAATTAAACAAATTATTAAAGGTGGTGTTGAAATTTGGCAAATGGGTCGTTCCCAATGTATGCAGTAATTGCTTCGGTAATCGGTATTCTTTTTGCCGGCTACCTCTCTTCCTGGGTCTTGAAGCAACCGCCCGGTACGAAACGAATGATCGAGATTTCCGGCGCGATCCAGGAAGGCGCGATGGCTTATTTAAACCGGCAGTACAAGACCATCGCGGTGGTCGGAATCATTATCGTTATCATCCTTTACTTCGGTCTGGGTTGGATCACAGCTTTGGGCTTCATAATTGGAGCGGTTTTCTCCAGTCTCTGCGGTTATGTGGGAATGTATGTAGCAGTCCGCAGCAACCTGCGTGTCTGCGAGGCGGCCAAAAAGGGCCTGCCGTTTGCCCTGCTGGTAGCCTTCAAGGGCGGCGCCGTAACCGGCCTGATGTGTGTCAGCCTTGGCCTGCTGGGCGTTGCCGGCATGTATGCGCTATTTAAAGATCCTACTTATTTGATTGGGCTTGGCTTCGGCGGTAGTCTAATCAGCGTGTTCGCCCGTTTAGGCGGCGGTATTTTCACCAAGAGCGCTGATGTCGGAGCCGACCTGGTGGGTAAATTGGAGGCTGGCATACCGGAAGACGACCCGCGCAACCCGGCTGTAATCGCAGACAACGTGGGCGATAACGTAGGCGACTGCGCTGGCATGGCTGCTGATTTATTTGAAACTTACGCCATTACCGCTATTGGCGCCATGCTGCTCGGACAACTCTTTTTCCCCGGTAAGGAGCAGTATGTTACATACCCCCTGATTCTGGGTGCTATCGCCATTGTAGCTACTGTTATCGGCGTTTTCTTCGTGCGGTTGAGCCAGGGGCAGGAGATCATGACCGCGCTTTACAAGGGTCTTGCCGTATCGGCAATAATTTCACTGATAGGTTTTTACCCGGTGACAACTTATATTTTCGGATCACCGCAGTACTTCTATGCGGCAGTGGTTGGTGTGGCGGTGACGATGGTTATCGTGTTCATCACCGATTACTACACCTCAAAACGCTTCCGGCCGGTTAAGAACATTGCTATGGCCTCGCAATCCGGGCACGCCACTAATATTATCAGCGGCCTGGCTGTGGCGATGGAGGCTAGCATCTCGCCCGCGCTCACTATCGTGGCAGGTATTTTAGTATCCTATGTCATTGGCGGCATTTACGGAGTCGGCATCGCTTCAATGGCCATGCTCTCGATGACCGGTATCATCGTGGCTATTGACTCTTACGGACCGATCACTGATAACGCCGGGGGCATTGCGGAAATGGCCGAACTGCCTCCGGAAATCAGAAACATTACTGACCCGCTTGATGCGGTGGGGAATACCACTAAAGCCGTTACCAAGGGCTACGCCATCGGTTCCGCCGGCCTGGCGGCCATCGTCCTGTTTACAGCATATACCCAGGAGATTGCCCGGGTACGCGCAGAGGCCGGAATCCTTGATAAAATAAGCTTCCTGATTGAAGATCCCTGGGTGCTGGCAGGCCTCTTGATTGGCGGCGCGCTGCCTTTCATCTTCTCTTCACTGGCTATGGGCGCCGTGGGTCGGGCGGCCTACGAGGTAGTCAACGAGGTGCGGCGCCAGTTTAAGGAAATAAAGGGCCTGATGGAAGGTAAGGCGCGGCCTGAATATGGCCGCTGCGTCGACATCGTCACAAAGCGGGCTATTAAAGAAATGATGGTCCCCGGCCTGATTCCGGTTGTCACTCCGCTTCTGGTCGGTTTCCTGTTGGGAGCAAAGGCGCTGGGCGGCATGCTGATGGGCGTGATCATCACCGGGCTCTTCCTGGCGGTCATGCTGACGGCCGGTGGCGGCGCCTGGGACAACGCCAAAAAGTACATTGAAGAAGGCCAGTACGGCGGCAAGGGCACGCTGGCCCACGCGGCTGCGGTTACCGGCGACACGGTGGGCGACCCCTGTAAAGATACGGCTGGCCCCGCGATCAACCCGATGATTAAAGTTGTTAACATTGTAGCACTGCTGATTGTCGGTTACGTGGCAATGATCGTCCGTTAATTTGAAGTGACCTGATTAGTGTATTTAAAAAATATTTCTTATCGCCCCCAAAAGCGAACCGGCTCCTACTGAAAAATTGTAGGGGCCGGTTTGTTTATTAAAAGGTAAAAATATTATTACTGGCTTGTGTCTTCCATCTGGTCATCAATAATTTCTTCGCACTCAAAAACTTGTTCACCGAACTTTTCCATCATTTCCTCGCACTTTTTTAACAGCTCAAATGCGGCACCTGATTTATCAGCCTGAAAAAAATCTCTTTCTTTAATTTTTTTATACCATTTTTTTAGTTTTTCAAAATCTTCTTCGTTTTCTTCCAATTCTCCATAAGTAAAATGTTCACTTGTAGTTTCATTTTCTATTTCTTTGAAAAAATCTCGGCAGCGGCCGATAACTTCTTCGTATTCATCGTTGCGGGCCAGGTTAAACTGATCGATTACAGACTGCTCCTGTAATAGAAAACTGGCTTTAACCAGGTGAGCTTCTCCTCCGTAACCCTCAATTTCACGCCTTAATAAGCGCAAGTTTTTTTCTGTTTTATGATTTAACGGGAGAATGCAAACTGAACTTTGTAAGTATATGGCGCCTATGGCTTTGATCTTTCGCCAGATCGAAGCCCTGTAGCGGGTGGGTTCTGAAGGCACCTTATAGATTAAGATCAACCATTCATTCATTTTGGTCACACCATTTTTCTAACTATTGTTATAAGTTAATTTAGCACACAAAATAATCTGGTGTCAAGAAAATCGCATACAGGCAACATCACAAAAAATAATCAAGCTTGATCTAAATATGCGATAGCTTTATTGACTCCCGGCAACGCTTATTGTAAAATAACAAAAACAAGCGGTGATGGAGCCCGCCGCACAAATGCCATTTCTGGCTAATAGCTCCTACCAAAACGGTAGGGGCTTATATTTTTGTCTGGAAAGCTTTTAACTGAATGGGTGGTGGATAATATGCCTGAAAAGCTCGAACAGCTTTATGAAGGAAAGGCCAAGCGGGTATACCGGACAAGCGATGCAGAACTATACATAGTGGAATTCAAGGATGAAGCAACCGCTTTTAACGGCGCGAAGAAAGGCGACATCGAGAACAAAGGCGTGCTCAACAACCTGATATCTTCTGTTTTTTTCCGCTTTCTTGAGGAAAGGAGTATTCCCACTCACTTCGTGGAACTGGTGAGTGACCGGGAGATGTTGGTGAAAAATCTGGACATTATAAAGGTTGAGGTAGTGGTGCGAAACGTTGCCGCCGGCAGCCTGTCCAGGCGTCTGGGCATACCTGAAGGCACAACCTTCTCCAAGCCGGTACTGGAGTTTTATTACAAGAGCGACGAACTTGGCGACCCGATGATTAACGAAGATCATATCCTGGCGCTTAACCTGGCCACCCTCCGGCAGATGGAACGGATCAGGGAAATCGCTTTAAAAGCGAACAGCATCCTGCTTAAATACTTAAAAGACAGGCGCATTGATTTGGTGGACTTCAAGCTGGAGTTTGGTACCCATAAGGGAGAAGTTGTTTTAGGGGATGAGATCTCCCCTGACACCTGTCGATTTTGGGATCAGGAAACTCATAAAAAACTGGATAAAGACCGCTTCCGGCATGACCTGGGGAATGTGGGAGAAGCATATGCGGAAGTTTTAAAAAGGCTTATGGGCGAGTAAGTGCTATGTCCGTGTGTTTATGTACAGAGCGGTACATAACAGAGCAATGAAGCCCCATGGACGCAGCAAGTGATATCTTCGATGACAGAAAAGAGAAAGGTGTGAAATTATGGCTAAGCTTACCAACGACGATGTGCGTAGTCTGGCCAAAGAATGGGGGGTCAAGTTTGTCCGCCTGCAGTTTACGGACATTTTCGGCATCCTCAAGAATGTTGCCATAACGGTAGAACAGTTGGGAAAAGCCCTCGAGGGTGAATTAATGTTTGACGGTTCTTCCATTGACGGCTTTGTGCGGATCGAGGAATCGGATATGTACCTGCGGCCTGACCCTGCGACATTTACGGTTTTCCCCTGGCGACCCAGGGACGGTGGTGTGGCGAGGTTGATCTGCGACATCTACAAATCGGATGGCAGCCCCTTTACGGGAGACCCCCGCAACGTTTTACGCAAGGCCATTCAGGAAGCAGGCGAGATGGGCTACACTATGAATGTGGGCCCCGAAATGGAATTCTTTCTTTTTCATATGGATAGCCAGGGTAAGCCCAGCACTATCACTCAAGACCGCGCCGGTTACTTCGATCTCGCGCCGGTGGACCTGGGAGAGGACGCCCGGCGGGAGATGGTGTTGATCCTGGAACAGATGGGCTTTGAAATAGAGGCTTCCCACCACGAGGTGGGCAGCGGGCAGCATGAAATTGACTTCAAATACTCGGACGCTCTGGATATTGCAGACAAAATCGTCACCTTCAAGTTTGTGGTGCGGACCACAGCCCAGCGGCACGGCCTGCACGCCACTTTTATGCCTAAACCCATCTACGGGATGGCCGGTTCCGGCATGCACACAAACCAGTCTTTAATGAAAAATGAAGAAAACGCTTTTTATGACCCGACCTCACCT
>JBAZQW010000070.1:0-9363 GCA_041645005.1 Desulfotomaculaceae bacterium
AGGGGAAAATAACTTACATAAAAAAAGGACTCAGTCCAACAACACAATCCTTAATAATACTATCTTTTTTATCCTGCCAAATCAATAGACCTGCTCATTCCCTGAATAATTTTACATCTGGGAAAAAGCAGTCTATCGATTAAATAGCGATTCCATAGAACACATAAGGGGCGATCGCGGTCCAGACCAGAACCAATACCCACAGTCTGCCCTTAAGCAAATTATAGTTATGAAACAGGTCGCTCCACGAATGTTTCATAACGTAGTGACCGAAAATGAATTCAAACGCAATAGTGAGAGCAACCCAAACTCCTCCTATGGCAAGTGCTTGTCCAGATGACTGTATTTTCCAGATTCCTGTTAAAATCCATATGTATACGCTGAATAACAAAATGCCGACAAAGGTGGAAAGCTGGTGGGCAGTAAGCTCGCTCATATAAGTACGATACCATTTTTCACGGATCGCGCCATTAAGGATCGCTATTATAACAAGCCCAATCCATGCAAAGGTATATTTCAGCATCATTTCCATCAAAGAACTCCTTTTGATTTAAGTAATTATCTCTTGTTATTATGCCTTATTCTTTAAAATCGATTGTTTTTCACGGGGACAGAAGTTTGACTTGGTAGGGCGATTATTTATTATATATTTGTTTTTCCCTTTCTTACCCGTTGAGAATGAGATTAATCTTGAGAAAGTACATTATTAGAGTTTAACCTAAGAAGGAAAATATTCCTGCTTAAATGGATAGTTTTCTAACAACTATTCCAATATAAGTGTAAATACTTTTTTGAAGGAGCAACATAGCCTTATACTTCCTTGGTCGGATTAACTAAATAGCATTACCTTCATCAGGCGATATACACGATTTCTCCTAAATATTTTTTATCGTAGACAAATTCTGACATAATTCCCGAAGGAATAGTGACTCCTTTTGTCAAAACAATAAAAACTTTGTGATAATCTTAAAGGGAGTATTCTCTTATTGGATGGAGGGACATCATGGCCTTTAAATTACTAAATGGGTCGAGTATAGATGTATCTAAGCACAAGCAGATGGAGAAATTGAAAAAAAAATATAGTGACCAACTGGAGGAATTGATCAAGGAACGCACCAAAGAACTCGAAGCTGTCAATGAACAACTTGAACAGGGTATTAAACAGAGAAGAAAGGCAGAAGAGAAATTAAGATTTAACGAGATGCGTCTTGAAGCCTTATTGAAGCTAAACCAAATGACGATGGCCACACTAAAAGAAATATCCGAATTTGCGACTGAAGAAGGTGTCAAGCTTACAGGGAGCAATATTGGTTTCTTGGGATTTATTGAAGAATATGAATCAAAACAAATTATGTCTGTATATACCTGGTCAAAACATTCAATGAAGGAATGTGCGATGAAAGATAAAATACCTGTTTTTTATATTGATAAAGCTGGATTGTGGGGGGAGGCTATTCGTCAGCGACGCCCTATTATAATTAACGATTACAAAGCACCCCATCCATGGAAAAAAGGATATCCGGAAGGGCATATTCCCTTAACCCGTCTGATGTGCATCCCTCTATTTAATGGAGATAATCCTGTCATGATTGCCGCTGTTGGTAACAAACAAATGAATTACGACCAGTCAGATGTAAAACAGTTGACGTTGTTGATGGACGGCGTATGGAATTTCGTCCAACGTAAAAAAGCCGAAGAATCACTTCGCCTTTCAGAAGAACGCTTCTCCAAAGTCTTTTTCTCCAGCCCAGTCCCAATGATAATTGTATCAATCCCCAATGGTAAATACGTGTTGGCAAATGAAAGCTTTTTGCACTTTACTGGTTACTGTCTTGAAGAAATAATAAACCGTCCTGAGAGTGAATTAAATATCTTAAACCCAGATTACTTTAAAAAGATAAGACAGGCCTATCGGGAAGGGGCTGTACAAAATCTTGAAATTAAATATCGCAAGAAATCGGGAGAGGAAAGAACTGCTTTATTTTCGGCAGATTTAATAGATATTCAGGGTAATGAGTGTTTACTTTGTTCAGGGATTGACATTACTGAGCTTAGGCGCTATGAAAAGGAAATGGCACGTTTGGACCGGCTCAACCTAATAGGTGAGATGTCTGCAAGTATTTCCCATGAGCTACGTAATCCAATGACTACTGTAAAAGGCTTTCTGCAATTGCTCAGAGAAAGAAAAAAATATGCCCAGGAAAAAGAATTCTTTGACCTAATGGTATCTGAGTTGGACAGGGCAAATTCAATTATTACAGAATTTCTTTCTCTGGCAAGAAATAAAGCAGTAGAAATGAAGATGAAAAACCTTAACAGTATATTAAAGCCATTAGTCCGTTTAATCGAAGCCGATGTAGTAAAAGAAGATAAATCTGTTATTCTGGATTTGGGAGATATACCTGAAATACTGTTGGACAAAAAAGAGATTCATCAAGTCATCCTTAATCTTACACGTAACGGTCTGGATGCAATGTCTCCTAAAGGTTGTTTAACCATAAAGACCTTTTTGGATGGTGAAGAGGTAGTTTTAGCTGTACAAGATCAGGGCAAAGGTATTGAGCCAGAAGTACTTGAAAAGCTAGGGACACCGTTTTTTTCTACCAAGGATAATGGTACAGGGTTAGGATTGGCAGTCTGCTACAGCATAGCTGAACGTCATAAAGCTAGAATAGATGTAGAAACCGGATCAAATGGGACAACGTTCATGGTAAGGTTTAAAGTCTGAATAACCTACTATACGAATCTTTTTGGAGATATCATATTAACTACTGATGGAAAGACTTACAGCATTGATATAGAAAAAAATACCGTAGTTATTTTGGTGATTTATTAACTAATAACCTTAAAGGTGACGCCATGCAACTGGCCTATAAAAGCATGTCTACCGACAGCCAGGGGATATACCAAAGAAAAAAACCTGCATTTTCTGCAGGTTAGCTTATGTCAACAAATAAAGCCTTTTCGATTTCATCGTATATTCCGGTAAACTTACCTTTCTTAGCAATTCCAAACTGGTTGAAAAAGCCTTTTGCAAATGTCTTCGTTTTCTTCAACGTTTGCCCATCATCTGTAGCCTTGATTCTTATGGTATTAGTATCTTTATCATAAGCTAATTCAATTTTCTGAGCCTGGAGTTTTTCACGTGCATGTTTGTTAAGAACAATTGAATTCTTTGATAATGATATGATTAATTCCTTTTTAATCTTTTCTCCTCTTGGTTTATAAATTTCAAATGCCATTCTTCCATTCCTCCATATTCTTGGCTTTATTATTTTTAGCCGCATGTAAAATTATACTACTATAGCAGCTAAATTACCAATTACTTTGTCTTATCAACGTAAGCGTCAAAAATAGGACACCTTCAGACCGGGCAGAGAGCCGAACTGCTTAAAGACCTGCCGGTGGAAGTGATTGAATACCTTCTGGAAGAACAGCAATATTCTCGATGAAAAAGAAATCTCCTACCAAACAAAAAGGACTTCACCGGAAAACGTTGAATAAAGGATAAAATGGAAGGAACAACCACGGTATGAGAGAGTTGTTTTTCCGAGTTTGTTAACCTAAATGAAAGGGTGAATTTAATGATAGGTAAAAAAGTAACTGAATTAAAAATTGGAGACAAAGAATTTTTTCAAAAAACTATAAGCGAAACAGATATATATCTTTATGCAGGGATCACTGGTGATTTGAACCCGGCTCATATAAATGAAGAGTATGCTAAGAATACTTTTTTCAAGGGTAGAATTGCCCACGGCATGTTGACAGCCGGATTGATATCCGCTGTTATAGGTACAAAATTACCCGGGCCAGGCACGATATATTTAGCCCAAGACCTTAAATTCACAGCACCAGTAAGGATAGGAGATACTATAAAAGCAGAAGCTGAAATCGCTGAAATAAATACAGAAAAAAATATTGTAAAAATTAAAACAATCTGTACTAATCAATATGGCGATATAGTTCTTACAGGGATAGCAACTGTAAAGCCACCAAAATAATTGCATATTCCGTCGTGTGAGTGCGGCTTGACCGTTTGATGTTGTGCATGCGTTCCGCGAAGATTGTGCATGTCTTCCGTTGCCATTGAACTGAATTCAACAAGCACCAGTGACTGTTCATCGAAGCGAAGCGGAGACCCTTGACATGGAGCATGCCCGTGTTAGCCTTTTTGGCAAGGGGCAACAAGCGAAGTTGGAGTTGCCCTTGGCCCTTAGAACACGGGTGCGAGGCTCCATGTCAAGGGCAGTCACGGCCATTTAGTTGCCATCCTCACCACTATTTTCTCAAGCACAATCATTGCGGCGACCGTGCACAATCTCGGCGGTCAACATGCACGTTCTGCGACGGCATATTCAAATAATATTTAATTACGCTATTAAACTGCCTCGCATATAGGTTTCCATGATTATTCAAGGCTAAAAGGTTCTGTCAATAATTCACCTTAATCCCTACCAATAAAAAAACCTGCATCTTCTGCAGGTTAGCTTATATCAACAAAAATAGCCTCTTCGTTCTCATCGTACCTTCCGGTAAACTTACCTTTCTTAGCAATTCCAAACTGGTTGAAGAAGCCTTTTGCAAATGTCTTCGTTTTCTTCAACGTTTGCCCATCATCTGAAGCCTTGATTCTTATGGTATTATTATCTTTATCATAGGCTAATTCAATTTTCTCAGCCTGGAGTTTTTCACGTGCCTGTTTGTTAAGAACAATTGAATTCTTATGCTCTACATTAATAAATACAGCCATTTCCTCAAACGCTAATTAATCTCTTAAAAATATTAGCCATACGCTTCATATTATGGGAGGAATGAGCAAATAGTGGTCGAATAATTGGTAAAAATAGATATCTTTGGAGGCCCAGATGATAGCTATTGTCAAAAGCACTGTCCTGCACGGCCTGGAAGGCCAGGTTGTGAAGGTTGAGGTTGACGTGTCCAAGGGTCTGCCCTGCTTTGATATAGTTGGGCTGCCCGACGCCACGGTACGCGAATCCAAGGACCGCGTACGCGCCGCTATTAAGAATTCCGGCCTCGAATTTCCGGTCAAGCGGATTACTGTAAACCTTGCTCCCGCTGATCTGAAAAAGGAAGGGCCTATCTACGATCTGCCGATAGCGGTCGGGATACTCGCCGCCACTGAACAGCTGCCATTGGAGCGGTGCGGGCTTTTCGTATATATCGGCGAGCTTTCCCTGAATGGCTCTTTGCGGGCGGTCACCGGCGCGTTGCCGAATGTGCTGGCGGCCAGGGAGTCATCCTTAAGTGAAGTAGTAGTGCCGGCGGAAAACGCGTCTGAGTCGGCAGTCGTTGAGGGGATAAATGTTTTCCCCGCCAACAGCCTGGCCGAACTGGCCGGTTTTCTGCGCGGTGAAATAGAAATAAAACCCTGTAAGGTTGAGCTGACAGACCTTATGAAAACCAGCAGTGTCAGTGAGTTGGATTTTTCGGATGTAAAAGGTCAGCAGGCCGCCAAGCGTTCCCTGGAAGTTGCGGCTGCCGGTGCCCACAACCTGATCATGGTGGGGAGCCCGGGCTCGGGCAAAACCATGCTGGCGCGCCGCTTGCCGGGCATACTGCCGGAGATGACTTTTGAGGAATCGATAGAGGTGACCAAGATCTACAGCCTGGCCGGACTGCTTAAACCAGGCCTGCCTTTGATTATAAACAGGCCTTTCCGCTCACCGCACCATACCGCCTCCACCATAGGACTGGTTGGCGGCGGCAGGATACCCCGCCCGGGGGAAATCAGCCTGGCCCACCAGGGCATATTGTTTATGGACGAAATGACCGAGTTTCAGAAAGACTCCCTGGAGGCTCTCCGGCAGCCGCTTGAAGATGGTATCATTACTATTACCAGGGCTAACGCTTCTTTTACCTATCCAGCCAGATTAATGCTGGTGGGAGCGTTAAATCCCTGTCCCTGCGGTTATTACGGGGATCCGGTACGCGAGTGCACCTGCACCCCTCACCAGGCGCAGCGGTATATCACACGCCTGTCCGGCCCGCTGCTGGACCGGATCGACATAAGTATTGAAGTGCCCAGGCTGCCATATGAGGAAATCTCCGCTGCAGACAAACCGGAAAGTTCCGCGGCGGTTAAGGAAAGAGTCGAAGCTGCCAGGGAACGCCAGCGTGAAAGGTTTCGCCCGCAAACGGAAGAAGGCGGTCGCCGTCAGGCGCCCGCCTGTAATGCCCAGATGGGGCCAAAGGAAGTCCGGCGGTATTCCGTCATGAATAAAGCAGCCCGGGACCTTTTTAGAGAAGCCTTTAAAAGGCTCTCCCTGAGCGCCCGGTCCCATGACAAGATTTTAAAAGTCGCGCTGACCATAGCGGACCTTGAAGGTTCAGAGCTTATAGCGGAGCACCATCTGGCAGAGGCTATCCAGTACCGGTCCCTGGATAGAAGCTTATTGATTTAACACTAAAAATACCTTTTCCACCAGGGCTGGCTGCCTTGTTTTTGTTTGTTGTTTTCACTGTCCGGCTTATCAGCAAACTTAGAGTCGAACATTTGCTGATAAGTATCTCTAATGCTCTGGAAAGGGTCTTTGGGCTGTGCCATATCACTGGCGCTGTCGAGAGGTTCCATTTCCTTATCATATGCTTCCCTGATATGCAGGACGGGATCCTCCTGCATTGTTTCGTCTATAACATTTACCGCGAAAAGATCCTTGTTTCCACAGTGATCATCCTTTTCATCGATAATTTCATCATAAGTCTCTTTGATGTTTTGAATTGGGTCCCGCTCCATGCCCTCATCCAGGGCGTTTCTGAATAAAACTCTTAGGCTTTTCTTTGGACCTTGATTAATTTTACTGTCTTCTTTCATGTTTTTACACCTTTCTTGTTAAAGGTTAAATCATGATTGCCGCCTGTCATTGACTTCTTTATTAACTTTCAAAAGTCCTTCTCCATAAATAAAACCACTATATTCCCAGCACCTCCAACCCGTCCTTTTGTGATTTTAAAAATTAAATTTGTCGAACGCTTATTCTGTTTCTATCTATTCATTCCCCAAATCCTAAATTATAATTAAAGTGACAATCATTTGAGAGGCCGGTAAAATGGAAAAACTGCTGGAAAGAATCAGGTCACACCCTTCTTATCGAGGCCAAATAGTCCACACCGAGGATTTGCCCTGCCAAAAACCTGTATACGGCGTGCTTGGTACCGCCCTGCACCCTCTAATCCAGAAAGGGCTTGGCCTGCGAGGGATTAATACGCTGTACTCCCACCAGGTCGAGGCTGTAAAAGAGGTGCAGCGGGGAAATAGTATTGTTGTGGTTACTCCTACCGCCTCCGGTAAAAGCATGTGCTACAACATTCCGGTTTTAGATTCCCTTTTGACTCATGAAAATCAGACGGCCCTTTACCTTTTCCCCACTAAATCCTTGAGCCAGGACCAGCTTAACACACTGAAAGAATTTCACCTGCCAATCAAGACCGGGGTTTATGATGGCGATACTCCGGAAGGCCAGAAGGCTGATTTGAGGGATAATGCCAGAATAATTATCACCAACCCTGACATGCTTCACCGGGGTATCCTGCCAAATCACTTAAAATGGAACAGTTTTATATCCAACTTAAAATTCGTGGTAATAGATGAACTTCATAATTACCGCGGGGTTTTCGGAACACACGTATCCCACGTAATCAGGCGTTTGCGCAGGCTCTGCCGGCATTATGGATCGGACCCGGCTTTTATCCTGTGCTCCGCTACCATAGCCAACCCTCAGGAACATGGATCAAGATTGATCGGACAACCGGTAAATCTAATTGATAATAACGGGGCGCCCAGGGGCAGCGTTAAATTTGTGCTGTGGCGTCCTCCTTTCCACACCTCTTATATCCAGGACGTTTCCTGGCTGCTTTCGCTCTGCCTGGAAAACCGGTACAGATCTATCACCTTCTCCAGAGCGCGCCAGGTCACAGAGCGGATCCTGCGTTTTACCCGGCAAAGTTTAAGAGACGAAAAATATGCGGATAAAGTGACCGCTTACCGGGGAGGGTATTTGGCCTCACAGCGAAGAGGCATTGAAAATGCCCTGTTCAGCGGTTCCCTGTTGGGCGTCGTGTCAACCAATGCCCTGGAACTTGGCATTAATGTGGGCGACCTTGAGGTCTGCATCATCGCCGGTTTCCCGGGCACCATTGCTTCAACCTGGCAGCAGGCAGGCCGGGTGGGCCGCGGCGGCAGGGAATCTCTGGTTATATTTATAGCGGTAGAAAACCCCCTCGATCAGTATTTTATCCGCAACACAGGAGCTTTATTTGCGCGGCCGGCCGAGCAGGCTTTAATTGATCCGAACAACCCCTATATTTTAATTGGACACGCTCTTTGCGCGGCCCATGAAATGCCTGTCACCCCGTGTGACTGTTCCCTCTGGGATGATAATTTCGCCGATCTGCTCACGCTCTTAGAAGAAGACGGCAGGGTTATTCACTCCGGTGGGTCATATTATTACAACGGACAGACCTACCCCGCCGAACAGGTTAACGTGAGGTCCAGTTCATCTTCCCTGTTTCATCTCAGAGACAGCGGCAGCGGGAACCGCCTTATCGAAGTCCTTGATGAAAACGCGGCCATGTCCAAGGTATACCCGGGCGCGGTTTACACCCACCAGGGAGACACTTTTGTGGTAAAAGACCTTGATGTCGCTGCAGGCACCGCTTTTTTGGAACAGAGGGACGTGGACTATTACACTATGTGCGGGCGCGACAAGTCAACCGAAATCCTGGCCGTTGACAGGAGCAAAGAGTTTTTCGGCCACAAACTTTTTACCGGGCAGCTCAAGGTTACAACCAGGGTTACCGGCTATATCAAGAACACGAAAGAACCGGTGAGGTCGTGGGCGGCGGTAAGCTTGAACTTCCGGAAAGGGTTTTGGAGACAACGGGGATGTGGGTGCTGGTAAATGATCAGGCCGTGCAGGCAATAAAGGAATACGGCCTGAACTTAATGGGCGGACTGCATGCGGTGGAGCATGCCGCTATCGGACTGCTGCCGCTCTTCGCCATGTGTGACCGGAACGATTTGGGCGGGCTCTCAACTGTTTTTCACCCGCAAACCGAAGGTCCGACTATTTTTATCCACGATACCTGCAACGGTGGGGTCGGTTTTAGTGAAAAGGGCTATGATGAGGCGGTCAGCTTATTCGGGGCAACCCTTGACGCCATCTCATCCTGCGCGTGCGAGGCGGGATGCCCGTCCTGTATTTACTCCCCCAAGTGCTCCAACTATAACCGTCCGCTTGATAAAGAAGCGGCTGTGTGCTTATTGCACATGCTCATAGGCAAAACTTATACTCCTCCTTCATCTGCCGGTGAACAAAAGCAAAAGCGCGAGCACTTAAAAAGAGT
>JBAZQW010000071.1:0-9345 GCA_041645005.1 Desulfotomaculaceae bacterium
AGTTTTCCTGACAGTATTTTTGCCCTGTCAGCAGGTCTTCCAGGTTTTCCACCGGGCTGTTTTCAAAAAAGTCCCCGTAAATTTTGCATTTCTTTATAAATCCTTTTTCAATAACAAGGTTGACTGAAACAGTTCCCGCGTCAAAAGTAGATTCCTTTTTAAAATTAAACTGCGGGGAGGCACCGTAATTCCATTCCCAGGCGCCGTACTTTGTTGCAACAAGTTTAGAAATCTTGTCTAAATCATGGCCGGAGAGGGAGTGCTTCCGGTAGGGGCAGTTATTGTACGCAAATATCTTTTGGGCCAGCAGGCTTTTAAATTCATTGACATCGATCTTGGTGTCAAGGTGGTCCCTGATATTCGTAACCCGACTTGCCGCTGACTTAACTGCCTTTGAGATATATTTGTTTTTTGTTTTTAGAACCTGGCCCAGTGTAAGCAAGTTGGTGTCGAATAGAAGTGTTCCGTGGTGAAGTATTTTATTTTTATAGAAGTACTGCGCGTTTCCTGAGAACTTCTTACTATCGATGGTGATGTCGTTCCTGCCGTCAAACTCCGCTTTGACACCCATATCCTGCAAACAGTGAATTATGGGTCTGGCAAAAAATGCGAAGTCGTTTTTGCCAATACTGGAGCCGTCCGTGATTAAGGTAAAATTCAAGTTTCCCAAATCGTGATAAACAGCGCCGCCCCCGGACAATCTCCTGACCACGTCGATCTGGTGGTCCCGCACAAACGGGTAGTTAATTTCCTCCAGGGTATTTTGATTTTTACCGACAACCACGGCAGGGGCGTTCCGCCACAGGATCAAAACGGTATCCTTCAATTCTTCGTATTTTAACAGGTACTCCTCGAGGGCCAGGTTAAAATACGGATTGTAGCTGTCATTAATAACCTGAATCATCTGCCGGCCTCCAGTTTGTTTGATGGGTAAGGCCTGGCGGTCGCCCGGCCTTAAGTCAATAGTAGGGCAAAAAAACTGCTTTTGAAAATTCCTTTACCCGTGAAACACATGTGGCGTAACGGGTTTTCAAGAATTTCTTGACTGAGGATACGGTCAGGAGTAATATCTATATAAGCATATTATCATATAATTATAACATTGAACAGAGGTGATTCCTCGATGGCTTCGGTTGTTCAAGTAGATGTAGCCGTCCTTGGCGGCGGGCCGGCGGGCTACGTGGCAGCCATCCGGGCGGCTCAGCTCGGCGCCACAGTGGCGCTGATTGAGGCAAGGGAGATCGGCGGAACCTGCCTGAACAGGGGCTGCATTCCTACCAAGGCGCTGCTAAAGTCTGCGGAGGTTGCTTCCCTTGTTAAAAGGGCCAGGGAATTTGGGATCGACGCCAGGCTGGAAGCGGTTCATTGGGATGTTTCCGGCGGCAGGAAAGAGAGAATTGTCAAGAGCCTGCGCCTGGGTCTGGAGCAGCTCCTGGCCAAAAACAAGGTCCAGGTTGTCAGGGGCGCCGGGGAGGTCCACGGCGCGAACAGCATCCTGGTAAACACAGGCGGGTCGGAAGTAGCCGTCCACTGCCGCAAGCTCATCATCACAACCGGCTCTGAGCCCGCCCTGCCTGACATTCCAGGGATTGGCCTGGAAAACGTCATGACCAGCGACGAAGCGCTGGAACTTCAGGAGGCGCTGAAAAACATTGCCATTATCGGCGCCGGCGCCATCGGCCTGGAATTCGCCACCATGTTCAACTCCGCCGGTGCGAAGGTTACCGTCGTAGAGTCCCAGGACCGCTTACTCTCGTGGGAAGACAAGGAAATTACCGCAGAACTTTTCAGGATCTTGCGCCGGCAAGGGATTGCGTTCAAACTGTCTGCCGGGGTCAAAGAAATAAAAAAAGCTGCGGCAGGCCTGGAACTGGTTGTTGAAGAAAAAGGGAAGGAAAGCGCTATCAAAACAGACGCGGTGCTGGTCGCCGTGGGCAGAAAGCTGAGAGCGTCTGCACCCGGCATTATAGGCCTTGGCGTCAGGCTTGAGAAAGGCGCCATCGTTGTGAACGAGAAGATGGAGACAGACGTTCCAGGCGTCTACGCGGCGGGTGACGTGGTGGACGGTAAACTGCTCGCTCACCTTGCCTTTGCGGAGGGCCGGGTGGCTGCGGAAAACGCGCTGGGTTATAACAGCAGATTAAACTACAACGCTGTTCCATCTTGTGTCTACACCAGCCCGGAGGTCGCCAGTGTCGGCTTAAGCGAGGAGGAGTGCCTGGCAAAGAGTATTGACGTGAAGACCGGAAGATTCGACTTCCGCAACAACGGCAGGGCACTTTGTCTAGGAGAGCGGGAAGGTTTTGTCAAAGTTGTCGTCGATGCACAGACGCATGTGATACTGGGAGCACAGATTTTAGGCGCACAGGCTTCTGAAATAATTTCGGAGATTACCCTGGCGGTGAGCCTTGGCGCCAGGGCGGAGGCGCTGGCGGAACTGGTCCACCCCCACCCGACCTTAAGTGAGGCGGTCATGGAAGCCTGCGGGGACGCTATTGGCAGGGCGATTCATAAAGTATAATAAAACTGGGAGGAGTTCGAGATGACAGAAAAGATAAACGAAGATATGACTGAAGAACTGGAAAAAATGTATGAGGGAAAACCAAAACCCGGCTTCATTTTATGTGTTTGCACCGGCAAGTGCCCGGGCTTTGCCAAAATGGACATCTGGGACCTGGTCAACCGGGTCAGGGTGGAACTGCCCGTTGAATACGGCTTCATTCATCCACAACTATGTGAAGAAGACGGAGACAGGTTTTTGGCCGACTTTTTAAAATCCGGCCGGAAGATTATTATGGGAGGCTGCGCTCCGAACATGCAGTATAAAATGTTCCGGGACTCCTTTAATGATGCCGGTATGGACGTAAAAAAAGATTTGATTCCGCTTGACGTAAGGGACATGAACACGGACCAGGCTTTTCATAAAATCGAAGAAGCGCTGCTAAAGCTGGGGGGAGAACAATGAGCGAAGAGACTTTTATGGGCGTCCCCAGGAGTCGCATCGACTGGTGCCCCACGATTGATTATGAAAAATGCAATTACTGTATGGACTGTGATAAGTTCTGCCCGCATAATGTTTTTGAGGTTAGGGAAAACGAGGAGAAAAAACTGATAGTTAAGAACCCGCATAACTGCGTTGTGTTCTGCCGGGCCTGCGGAAAAACCTGCGGGCTGGACGCTTTGTCCTTTCCGGACAAATCTGCAACCACGAAGAAGATTAAAGAGGTGCGGAAGGAGTTGGAGTCAAATGAGTAGTCGCTACGCCGTCCTGCCGTGCAACGGGCTGGATAAGAGCGTCGGCTGCATTGCCAGGGAAATTGCCCTGGGGCTGGTGGACAGGTCGGAAAGTGATTTAATCTGTCCTGTGTTGTTTAGGGTCTCTGACGCGAGGTACAGTAAAATGGCCGCAGAAAAGCCGCTGTTGGTAATTGACGGCTGCTCCACCAGGTGCGCCAGCAAGCTGGCAGCGGAAAAAGGACTGAAGGTCGCTAAAAAAATAACAGTTACTGAAGAGGTTAAAAATAGGAATGTAAAGGTTGGAAAATCTCTAAAGCTCGGGGACAGTGAGCTGGAGCTGGCTGGCTCTGTCGTGGAGGAACTGCTGAAGGAAGAAAAGAAGGAAGAAAGCGCGGCAGGACATGAGTTTTCAACCATAACGTATGATTACGAAATTTACAAGAAAGATAAGTTTATCTTCCGTGTCCCCAGGACGGGTTTTTACTTCAATGAGAATGACTGCTGGGTTGTGGTTGAGGGTAACAGGGCCAGGGTCGGCGTGGCTGACTACGTGCAGCAGAGCCTTTCAGACATCATGTTTTTTACGCCCCCGGCAATAGGCGCCGAAATTGAGCAGTTCGGCGAACTGGGTTCTATTGAATCAGGCAAGGCCGTTTTTGAGGTGATTTCCCCAGTTTCGGGAGTAGTAACGGCAGTTAACGAAAATCTGATCTCAGCGCCGGAACTGATTAATGAAAACCCCTACGAAAAAGGCTGGATTGCGGAGCTGGAGTTGACGGACTTCGAAAGCGATAAAGAATTTCTGCTTGATTTTGAGGGGTATTTTAAAGTACTGAAGAGAAAGGTAGATGAGTTCCATGTCTAAGAAGGTAAAGGTTATTCCCTGCAGCGGCATGGGCAAGGTCCACGGGCTTGTGGCAAGAGAAGCCGCGCTCAAGGTTGTAAGTGAGTTATGCCCGGCTGACGCCGAGACCGTTTGCCTGGCTTATATTGTTACCGGTGACGATGAGGCCAAAGAAAAGATTGAAGGGGCTCCGTGTCTCACCCTGGACGGTTGTCCGAAAATGTGCGCCGCCAAAAATGTGGAACTAGCGGGTGGGATCGTCAAGAAGGGATACCGGGTCGTCGACATTTTTAAGGGGCATAGGGGTGTTAAGCCAGGCAACGCCACCGCGCTGACGGAAGAAGGCTGGCTACTGGTGGACGAGTTGGCGGATAAGGTCAAAGAAAATGTTTTAGAATTGGGTAAGGAGGGATAATCCATGTCCGATGAGGTAAAAATAGGCGTTGTCTCCTGCAGCGGGGAAGACTGCCTGGGGGGCACCATATCCAGGCTGGCGACGCGAAAAATGCTGGATGAAATACGTCCTGACGAAACTGTAACCATCTGCCTGCCGCTTTTCCTGGCCGGAGGCGCGGAAGAAAGGGGCTTTGCCGAGGCTTACCCTACCCTCGCTGTGGACGGCTGCGATAAACTTTGCGCCAAGCGCGCCACCGAGAAATACAGCGGTAAGGTGAGTGACGCCTTTGACGTGTCCAGCCTGATTGGTAAGGAGGCAGCGGAATCGAAGCCTCTTTCAACGAGATATCTAACGGAAGAGCATCAGGAGATGGTCAACAAGGTAGCAAAAGAAATCAGGATCAGGTTTGAAAATATTTTAAGCGACTATTATAAAAACGCCGCCCAAAGGATAAAAGAATCCGGCAATGCATCCAACTGTGGCTGCGGGTGTACCTGCGGGAAATAAGTGAAAATCATTTTACTTTGCTACGAATAGGGGATGATGAGGTTGGAGATAAAAGTGCTTGGCTTTAGTCTTTATAGCAATAGCTGGCCATCAGCCCGTCTTTTTTTTAGATCCTCAAGGATGGCCATACTCTCTTCCATCTGGCTGGCAATGATTTTATCAAGCATATCTAAAAGGGAAAATACTTCGCTGTTATTAACCTTGTAAATAACCTTAAGCCCGTCTTTGCGTGAAGAGATGATCCCCATCTTTTTTAACTGAGACAAATGCTGAGATGTATTTGACTGCTCTGTATCAACCAGCTCAATGATTTCACATACGCAGCGCTCGCCCCTCCGTAAGGATTCAAGAATATTTATACGGGTGGGGTGCGCCATGGCTTTCAAAATCCCAGCTTTGTTTTGCGTCAGTTTATCTTCCAGCATGTTCATACTCCCCAAGCTATCTTTTTAGCCTTTTTTAAAACTAAGTTTTATAATATCCTGTATTAATTATATAATTGTTATTGAATATTGCAAGCGCACGAAGGGTTCTGAGAGATTTTTACCACAGGGTTGTATCCAGCTAAAATTTTGAGCTGTCCTTTTGCCTGCGCTCCTGTTTTCACCTGCGCGTTCAATAGGGCAGTTCTTCGCTTTCCTGCTTGATTCGTATAAAATTGCTTATAATATAAAAATGGACTACCATAAAAAGAATCCCGCTCATTACAAACAATATCGCAGCGGCTCGGGGCGCGACTCTTTTATTGAAAAATACTGGGGCAGTGAAAAAAAGCATGATAAAGAAATTTTTAAAAAAAATCTTACGCAAATACAGTATGAAGTGACGCAAAACAACGCCACGGAGCCGCCCTTTAAAAATGAGTACTGGGACAACCGGCGTAATGGAATATACGTCGATATCGTTTCCGGTGAGCCACTTTTCAGTTCCAGGGACAAATTTGACGCGGGCTGCGGCTGGCCCAGTTTTTCCAGGCCGCTGCAAGGGGAAAACGTAAAGGCGAAGGAAGATTTGAGACACGGCATGGTGCGCACCGAGGTGCGGAGCAAAAAAGGCGATTCGCACCTCGGCCATGTTTTTGAAGACGGGCCGGCCCCTACCGGGTTGCGTTACTGCATCAATTCCGCCGCCCTGCGCTTTATACCGGAGGAAGACCTTGAAAAAGAAGGATACGGTGAGTATGCCGGCCTGTTTAAATAAATGCAGAACGTTTTATCCCTGGTAAACAGGAACGGTAAAGGAAAAGCTGCTTCCCTCGTTGATCTTGCTTTCCGCCCAAATCCTGCCCCCGTGGGCCTCAACCAGGCTTTTGGCGATGGCCAGTCCAAGGCCCGCGCCGCCTCCCGAGCGAGCGCGCGACTGATCGGAACGGTAAAACCGTTCAAAAACACTGGCCAATTCATCAGCCGCAATACCGACTCCTGTATCTTTTATGGAAAAAGCAACTTCATCGTTTTCCAGGATGGCTGATAATGTGATCATCCCGCCAGGCTTGGTGAAGCGCAGCGCATTTCCCAAAATATTTAACAGGACTTGCACCATCCGATCAGGATCAACATCCACAGCGGGTAAGCCCGCGGGAATATCCACTGCAAAATTAATATTCTTGTGCCTGGCGTCGCTGGAAGAAAGCATGGTCACTTTTTCAACCAGTTCCTCCACCCGGACCTCCCGGCGGTTTAGACGCAGTTCCCCGGCGTCTGCCAGGCTGATTTCCTGCAGCTCGTTTACCAGCCTGGTTATGCGCAATACCTCGTCGTGCATTGAAATGATCGTCTCAGGAGACGCTGTTATGACCCCCTCCTGCATAGACTCGAGGTTGCCCCTTAAAATCGCCAGAGGAGTTCTTAATTCGTGAGCGGTGTCCGCGAGCAGGTTCCTCCTGAGCCTTTCGTTCCGCTCCAGACTTTCCGCCATATTATTGAAGGAAGAGGCCAACTCGCCAATTTCATCACCCGTTGTGACCGCCGCCCTGTAGCCCAGTTCCCGCCCGGCCAGGCGTTTAGCAGCTAAAGTAAGCATGGCTATGGGCTTGCTCAAGTGCCTGGAAATGAAGATGCCAAAGATCAAGGCGATCACAGAAGCGACAACAGCAGCCCATAAAGTGGCCTTATTAACACTGTTGATGAACTCGCTCTCCCATTCACCACGCTGGTTGTTCACCATGATCAATGTGCCGACCGCAGCATTGTTGACTGTTAAGGTCAGGCGATTCTTAATTGTATCCTCCGGCACCGGTTTCCCTATATAAGCGCTGTCTGAAGCCGCTATGATCTTCCCATTTGAGTCCATTAAAAGAAAATCACCGGTGTTCGATCCCATTATAGGCCCCATGCTGGGCCCCATTCTGTGTCCAGCTCCAGGAACTCCCTGGGCAATGCGGCCATTCCCGCCGCCCATGCCTCTGCCTTTGGACTGGGCATCAAAAACAGACTGTACATCACTCCAGCCATTATTATCACGGTGGTATTCGGTGAGAAGCCCAGCAAACAACTCTAAACGGTAAGAGAGATTTTTATCGACATAGTTGTCAAACGAGTCACGGGCGGCAATCCCGGACAGGACGGCCACAATCAGGGTCGCCAGCAGGGCCAGCAGGACCATTGATATGGATATCTTGGCAGCAAGTTTCAAATTCAACACCCTTACCTGTTTAGTTAACCACCGAAGCGGTAGCCTGTACCATAGACGGTGATTATGTAACTGGGATTGGCCGGGTCCGCTTCAATCTTTTTCCGTAAATTGCTGATATGCGTGTCTATGGACCTTTCATAGCCCTCGTAAGCGAAACCCAGGGCGGCGTCAAGCAGCTGCAGGCGGCTGTAGACCCTGCCCCGGCTGCTTAAAAGCAAATATAAGATTTTAAATTCTGTGGGTGTTAACAGGATGTTCTTTCCTTTTAAAAAAACTTCGTGGCGGCTTAAATCTATTTCCAGATCCCCCACCTTAATCAGTTCCTCTTTCTTTTCCTCACCCGGCTCGCTGCGGCGTAAAACAACCCTGATCCGCGCGGTCAGTTCTCTTAAGCTGAACGGTTTGGTAATGTAATCATCCGCGCCTATTTCCAGCCCCAGGAGTTTGTCTATCTCTTCTGTCCTGGCCGTCAGCATGATCACCGGGATACTGCTTTTCTGCCGGATCTCCCTGCATACTTCCAGGCCGTTCTTGCCGGGTAACAGCCAGTCCAACACAACAAGATTCGGCTTTTCCGCCTGCACTAATTCCAAAGCCGCCAGGCCGTCCACCGCCTGAATAACTGTAAAACCTTCATTTTCTAGATAATTTTTAAGCAGTTCCCGGATCTTTTCCTCGTCGTCCACCACAAGTATTTTTTTAGGCACGGTTCCACCTCGAAATAAGTCTCAAGTAGTTCTTATCACACATTTTATCATTAATTTAAAGATTTTTATAATCCCAAATGAATCTTGACATTATCTTAACAATTTCTAAAAATGATTTTAATAACTTATTGGTATTATACATTCAGAGAAAAAAACAAAGGAGGCTACAGTTTTATGAAAATCAAGAATTGGTTGGCGGCAGCCGTTGCCGTAGCCTTGCTGGGCGGGGTTCTACTGGTAGGCATCCCGACGGCAAAGGCATCCGCAGTAGGAAACCAGTCCAATGGTCAGGCCGGGCAAGGTAACCGGGGCGGTTACGGACTGCATATGGGCAGAAATATGGGCGGTATGGGAACAAATATGGCGGAATTCCTGGGGATCAGCCAGGAGGATTTAAGCGCCGCCCGTCAAGCCGGCCAGTCACTGGTACAGATCGCGGCTGAAAAAGGGATCAGTGAACAACAGCTGCTGGATTATATGCTTGCCCAGCGCGTCGCTCAGTTCGACCAACTGGTTGCAGACGGCAAGATAACCCAGGAGCAGGCCGACCAGCACAAGCAATTTATGACCGAGCGGGTGCAGGAAAACCTCAACCGGACCACAGTTGGGCCGAACAACACCGGCGACAGGGGTTTTAAAGCCGGAGGCATGGGCGCCGGAATGGGCAAAGGCTTAGGGCAAGGCAGATGCGGCGGTCAATGTAATGGCGCCGGCAACGGGCAGGGGACAGGCGCAAATTAAGACAAAAAAGCCGGGTAACACCGGCTTTTTTTGCTACAAGTAATGATGTAAAATTGATTTTTTACTTTTTATAGGCACGCTTGTGCCATTTTTTTCGCGCCGTATGCGTTTAAGCGGAACAGCGGCATTATCCTTTTCCCGTTATCATCACCCAATAGCTCTGGCCAGCCTGGTTGTCTTAACCTTACATGGCTTTTTTGCCCTGACTTCAAGGAGGCATTGGGGTTGGGGAGCGCAATCGCATCTAAACAGCACCATTCTATCCGGCGCATTGGCCT
>JBAZQW010000072.1:0-9342 GCA_041645005.1 Desulfotomaculaceae bacterium
CGGCACCTCCGTTTATTTATTTAATACTTCAGTCATGGCGTAAGTTAAAAATGGAAATTCATTGTCGTCTATAGTCCGGACATCCAACAGGAGCCTGTCCTCCTGCACCCTTCCCAGCACTGCCGGTAGTCCCCGGCGCAGCCCGGCTTGCAGTTCACCAGCGCTCATTTCCAGGGGGGCTACCGCCACTACCGACGTGGGCAGATCCGCGACCGGCATGGCTCCACCCCCTACTGCCGAGGTTCCTTTTTCTACTTTAATCTCTGCTTTTTCCCCAATTTTAATTTTCAATACAGCGGACAATTTCTGGGCTTTCAGCTCCAACTCGTCTACTGTCGACGTCAGCATCCTTAAAGTTGGAATCTCTCTAATTGCGCCGGCCTGATCCAGATATTCCCTCAAAGTGGCTTCCAAAGCAGCCGCCGTCATTTTATCTATACGCACAGCCCTGGTCAGCGGGTTTTTTTTCATTTTTTCAATGTAGTGCCTTTTGCCGGCGATAATACCGGCCTGCGGGCCGCCAAGCAGCTTGTCGCCGCTGAATGTGACCACATCCGGCCCGGCCCCAACAACCTCCTGCACCGTTGGTTCCGGGGGCAGCCCGTAATTGCTCAGATCGACCAGGAAACCGCTGCCCAGGTCGGACATGACCGGGAGAGAAAATTCGCGCCCAATCTCAACCAGTTCGCTTATGGTCGTTTCTCTTGTAAATCCGATGATGCGGTAATTGCTGGTATGAACATGCAGCAGCAAAGCGGTTTCCCCGCTTACCGCCTTTATGTAGTCTTCCGGATAAGTTTTATTGGTGGCGCCCACCTCCACCAAACGTGCGCCGCTCTGTGCCATTACTTCCGGCACCCTGAATGAGCCGCCTATTTCCACCAGCTGGCCTCTTGACACTATAACTTCCCGTCCGGCGGCAATAGTGCTCAAGGCAAGGAGTACGGCAGCCGCATTGTTGTTTACCACCAGAGCGGCCTCAGCCCCGGTGAGAGAGGCTATCAGCGGTTCCAGCGGCGCGTACCGAGAGCCTCTCCGGCCGGTGTCCAGGTCCAGTTCCAGGTTTGAATAGCTTGAAGCCACCTCGCCAACAGCCTGTCTGGCTCTCTCACTCAAAAGAGAGCGCCCCAGGTTGGTGTGCAGCACAACACCCGTGGCGTTGATAACCCGCCGTAATTTGGGACGGACTGAAAGCTGCACGGCAGCTATTGTTTTTTTGGCGATCAGTTCAAGATATTCAGATTCACCTGTTTCATGGTTGTCCGGTGTTTCTCCGGCTAGAATCTCAATCCGCTCTTCGGCCAGAGCGGCGCGCACAGCCTCAACAACAACTCCACGGGGTGACGTCTCCAGAAGTTCTATAATTTCATCATTCCTGAGCACCTCATCAACTGAGGGCAAAAGCCTCAGTTTCCTATCCCGCAACTGATTGCTCATACAGCCTCCACACACCAATCATTTTTGACTTTAACTTTTATAAATTATATGGCAGCATTTAGTCAAAAGCAAGGGTTACCCATAGATGACGCGCTCTTTCCCTTTTAGTGCCGCGTGAAGATACCTTTGCAAAGAACCTCGCGTTATATATAATATAGGAATACAAACACAAAAAATGCTTTATAAAGAATTATACCACCACAAAATGATCCCTGCGCACTTATATCTTTATGGTGCTATTTGTCGCCTTTTATAAAGGAGGTTTGGAGAATGATCCAAGAGGTGCGGGTGACAGCAAAAGAAGGTATCCCCGACAGTAAAGGTGAGGAAGTTCTCTACGAGATTAACCAGGCTCTGGTTATTAAAAGCGTAGAAAAAGTCAGGACCGCCCGTGTTTTCCGTTTTGAAGGAATTCCCGGGGAGCAAGCGGTTGCTCTTGCTGAAAAACTGCTTGCCGAAGATATTTTTGAGTGTTTTTCAGTAAACAAACCAGTATTCAGCGATGCTCCTTTTGTGCTCGAAGTGGCTTATAAGCCCGGAGTGATGAACCCAGAGGCTGCCTCTTTGCTGAAATCGGCGTCAGATCTGGGCATATGCGGCCTGGTCGCGGCAGATTCCGCCTGGCAGTATGCTTTTTACGGGCAACGGATCAGCCAGGCCGACATTAAGCGCATTATAAACAGCCTGCTTGTTAACGCAACCGTGGAATATGTGGTTAAAGAAAGCCCCGCGACCCTGGTGATCAAGGGTACGCCAGGCCGGACCGGGGTCGTGCCGGTGCGCGGCATGAGTGACGATGAACTGCAGGAGATTAGCCGGGACAAGCTTTTTTTGAATTTGCAGGAGATGAAGGTTATTCAAAACCACTTTAATGCTCTCGGCAGGGATCCCACTGATTGTGAAATAGAAATCATCGCTCAAACCTGGTCAGAACACTGCGGTCACAAAACCTTCAAGGCCAGGCTTATTGTAGACGGAAAAGAGAAGCGGCCTCTTTTGAAAAGGTTAAGAGATACAACTGAACAAATCGGACATCCGCTGGTTTTATCCGCCTTTGTGGATAATTCCGGCGTGCTGGAATTTTACGACGGCATGGCCATCTGCGGCAAGGTGGAAACGCACAACTCTCCGTCCGCTATTGAACCTTACGGTGGGGCTATGACCGGCAGCGGCGGTGTCTTCCGTGATATTGCCGGCACCGGACTGGGCGCTAAAGTAATAGCCTCGACAGATATGTTTTGTTTTGCGCCGCCCGACCTGCCGGAAGAGAACATTCCGCCAGGCTGCCTGCACCCTCACTACCTTTTAAGACGGGTGGTCGCGGGTGTCAGGGACTACGGCAACCGTATGGGTATCCCCACCAATAACGGATCGGTCCACTTCCACCGTGATTTTCGCGCCAAGCCATCAGTTATAGTCGGCGCGTACGGTATCCTGCCGGCCCTGTCATGCCAAAAAGGCCAGCCTGAACCTGGCGATCTGGTCATCGCTATGGGCGGCCGGACCGGGCGCGATGGTATCCACGGCGCCACTTTCTCCAGCGGTGAGATGACAGACAGGACTATTGATGTAAATGCCAGCGCGGTGCAAATCGGCCACCCTATTGAAGAAAAACGTATGTTTGACGCGATTCTGGCCGCCAGGAACGCTGGCCTGATCAAGGCTATAACCGACTGCGGAGCCGGCGGTTTCGCGTCCGCAGTCGGTGAAATGGGCTCTGAAACCGGCGCCCGGATAGCTCTAGACAGGGTTCCCCTGAAGTACCCCGGACTTGCGCCATGGGAAATACTGCTGTCCGAAAGCCAGGAAAGAATGGTACTGGCGGTGGCCCCTGAACACGCTGGCCGTCTTTTTGAAATCTGCCGTGGTTATAACGTTGAAGCCACGATCCTGGGTGAATTCACTGGAGACGGACACTTTTCAGCCACTTACGAGGACCGGGAAGTAATGCGGCTGGAAATGGAATTTTTACACAACGGCCTGCCCCAGCGGGTAATGAAGGCTGCCTGGAAAAAGCCTATCCTGCCTGAGCCGGAAAATGAACCAGTATCTGACTGGCCCGGCCTGTACCAAAAAGTTCTCAGCCAGTTGAATGTTTGTTCCAAAGAACCCATAGTCAGGCTTTATGACCACGGCGTCCAGGGCACAAGCGCGCTGCCGCCTTATACTGGCGTCAACTGGGACGGCCCTAACGACGCGGTCATATTAACCCCGCTGCTGGGCAAGCCTTACGGGATGGTCATAGCACACGGCCTCAACCCTGTTCTAAACCAGATCGACCCGTACTTCGGCAGCCTGTGGGCAGCGGCGGAAGCAGTTTCAAACGCGGTCGCCGCAGGCGCTGACCACCGCGAGATGGCTCTTATTGACAATTTCATCTGGCCCTTCCCTGATGAAGAACTGCTGGGAGCGCTCGATCTGGCCGTAGATGCCTGCGTTGACTTTTCCAGCTCGACCGGCATGCCTTTCATTTCCGGCAAAGACAGTCTTTCGAGCACTTACCGCGGCAAAGACGGAACAATTATTAGAATTCCACCTGTTCTTTGTGTATCGGCATTTGGCCGTGTCCAGGACGTCAACCTTACTGTTTCCACGGATTTCAAAAAGGCGGGCAGCCAGATTGTGCTGGTGGGTTTCAGGAACATAGCTGAAATGGCCGGCAGTGTGTATTATCAAATACAGGGATACACGGGAAATAACCTCCCCAGGGTAAATCCCTCTTTGCTGAACGAAGTTTTTACAGTTGTTCATAAAGCTGCCGCTTCCGGCATACTGCAGGCCTGCCACGATATAAGCGAAGGAGGCCTGGCCGCTGCTCTTGCGGAAATGTGTTTTGGAGGTGGGCTGGGGGCGAAAATTGCTGTGCCCGGCAGCGAGCAGGCTGATCATTTCTTTTTTAACGAAACAGCGGGCTGCTTTCTGGTGGAGCTGCCTCCCGGTTCTGATCCTGGTCTGATTTTTGGTCAAGTCCCCTGCGTAAAAATTGGTGAAACAACATCTGCGCGTGAAATCAGCGCGGATCAGTCGGGTGATGTTCTGTTCACCTTAAGTATTGATGATTTGAAGCAAGCCTGGCAGCGGCCGATGAAGGAGGTTTTCCGCTAATGAAAAAGCCCCGTGTTTGTGTACTCAGGACTGACGGGATCAACTGTGATGAGGAAACCTTCTACGCTTTTGAAAAGGCTGGCGCTGCATGCAGCATGGTCCACGTCAACCAGCTCAGAAGCGGTGAAGAAAAATTATCCTCATACCAGATTCTTGCTCTGCCCGGCGGTTTTTCCTACGGGGACGACGTTCACTCAGGTAAAATTCTGGCTGTGGAACTGACCTCCTATTTAAAAGATCAGTTAAGCGCTTTTGTCGACTCCGGCAAGCTGATCATTGGCATCTGCAACGGCTTCCAGGTGCTCGTCCGCACCGGCCTCCTGCCGGACCGGAAGCTTGGTGAAATCACCACTACCCTGATGGTTAACGACAGCAGCCATTTTGAATGCCGCTGGATAAATTTGCTGGTTGAACATACCAACTGTGTCTTCACCAAAAACCTGGAAGGTACTGTGATAAGTGTTCAGGTTGCTCATGGTGAAGGTAAATTCTATACTGACAGGGATACGCTGCAGGAGATCGAGAACCGCGGCCAGGTTGTTTTCCGCTATATAGGGCCCGACCACAGCCCAACGGTTCTTTATCCAGCCAACCCCAACGGGTCGCTGAACGCCCTGGCCGGCCTGTGCGACACCACGGGACGCATTATGGGCATGATGCCCCACCCGGAGCGCTACGTGGAAAAAACCCATCATCCCAACTGGCGCAAAATGCCTGCGAATAATGTGCCGCACGGGTTTGCCATATTTAAAAACGCCGTTGCGTACGCCCGGGAGATGTAAAAACAACTTTCACAGTGTAACAAAAATGCCCTAAGCCTCTTCTGGCCGGGGCATTTTTTAGATATAAAGGATAAGCCAGCATTTAAGAGAGAAAATAGATCTAAATAATTTAACGGGGGAATATCTTTTGTATATTGCTCGCCTGACTGTTGCCGCTTTTTCCTTTCTGATTCTCTTAGCCAGCTTTGCCGCGAGTACGGCTATGGCTTACTCTGGTCTGAACCCTGATATTGATCCTGCCACAGTGCCCGAACGAGTAAAGATTATCATCGATATGGACAGGCTAACTTTAACCCTTTTTGATGGCACGGAACCACTGCGCCAGTACCCGGTTGCCATGGGTAAACATGAGACCCCTACTCCTATTGGCAACTGGGAAATAATTAGTAAAGATATAAAACCGTCGGATATGTTGGGAACCAGGTGGATGGGCCTGGATATCCCTTATGGTATGTACGGCATCCATGGCACTTATGCGACCCACAGTATAGGAAGCTTTGCCAGCCATGGCTGCATTAGAATGTTTAATCATGACGTTGAGGAAATATTCCCAATGGTGGAAAATGGCACGCCTGTAACAATTATCGGAACACCTTTCGGCGCCCCGGGCACGCCTCCCGCTGATTTAAAGCTCGGTGACAAAGGGCCGGATGTCCTGGAAATGCAAAAAGTCTTAAAGAGACTCGGCTATCTCAAATGGACTCCTGATGGTTTCTGGGGGCAGGGCACTGAAAAAGCGGTGAAAAGGCTGAGAGAAGAAAAAGGGCTAAAGGGACAGGTTGTGGTTGATGACGCGGTATACAAACTTTTGGGATTCTAAGGGTGTACTTTCTCCATCCAGATAAAGAAGTGTTTTAATCACACTCCTCACCCCAGACACGAATTTTCACCCTTTCATCGATTAAACCGCTTTTATAAGCATAATCGTAAAAGGTGAGCAGCGATCTCCTGTATTCAGCGTCAAAGCGGCACCGCATGGTATTAAAATAATCTTCAATTAGATGCCGCGGCAAGCCGCTTTCCCTATGAGCACTGGTAATCAGATCAGGCATCTGGCTCAGGCCGATCTCCCTGGATTGGACAAGGGCCTCGCACACAAGATTAACTGCCTGCGCCTTGCCGCCTGCATTTTCTTTCCCGGTAACCCAGACGGCATAAACCATCTTTTCCCCGGTAAACTGCTGCCAGGCCTCGCCCAGGTCGGTGACAAGGTACGGCAGTCCGTCATCCTTAATCCGCTGGCGGGCAAGCATGGCGTCACAACCAACCAGAAGCGCCCCGTCAGCCTTAGCCATCATTTTGTCTATACCTGCAGGAGTGGTCGTGTACTGTACATCGACCTGATAGTAGTGGTCAAAAAGAACTTTTAGCAAGGTCATGTAGGCTGCTGACGAACTGTTAAGAGACACTTTTTTTCTTTCCAGTTCGGTAACCGGAACCCTGCTGAACAGCAATACGTTGGTTGCCCGGCCGTCCGAGCTGATGGACAAATCAGGTAATATAAGACAGCGGTCCGCATTGCGGGCATACTCAATGGAGGACATAAGCGTAAGATCCAGTTTTCCAGAAAAGAAAAGCTTGTTCAACCGGTTTGCCTGCCCCTTGACCAGTTCGGCCGGCAGGGGTAAAAGTCCCTCTTCCAGGGCGTAGTATACCGGCAGGCAATTTATGCAGTCTACTCTCCCAAGGCGTAGTCCGGACACCAGAACCCTCCTCAATAACGTTGTACAGGGAATCCCGCTCTTAAAAAGTATCTGCCCCGCCGTTTTATCCTGCTTATGATATCCGTTAGTTAAAAAGACGCAATGGATACAACACATCCAAAAAAGTAAAAATAAATATAACTATGCTTAAAATTCCGTTCATATTAAAAAAGGCAACACCCGCGTGTGACAGATCGTCAGGCCGCACCAGTGTGTGTTGATGGAAAAGAATGACTACCGCTATGCCCACCCCGGCCAGATAAAAAACACCCAGATTTAAAACCAGGCCGGAGGCTAAAAAAAGTAGCGGAGCTATGATGTGAAAAGCGGTTGAAACCGCCAGTGCCTTTTTAATCCCAAACCGGGCGGGAATAGAATAAACTCCTTCCTTACGGTCAAAATCAAAGTCATCACAGGCGTAAATAATATCAAATCCGGCCACCCAAAACAAAACACCTAAAGCAAGAAGCACAGGTGCCAGGTCAAACCGGCCGGTCAGGGCGATCCAACTGCCCAGCGGCGCCAATCCCAGCGCCGCCCCCAGAAACAAGTGGCACGTCCAGGAAAAACGCTTCATAAATGAATAGGTCGACAGAACCAGTACAGCGACCGGAAACAGGCGAAATGCCAGCGGGCTGAGCTGGCTCGCGGCATACAACAGGAGAGCGAAAGAAAGAAAAACGTAAATCCAAACCTCCGCTATACTCAGTAGCCCTTTAGGCAGTGCCCGCCCCGCTGTGCGCGGGTTTTTGGCGTCCAGATGGCGGTCAATGATCCGGTTCAGGGACATGGCGGCGGTGCGTGCTCCGACCATGGCCAGGGTGATCCAGATCAGCCCGCGCAGGTCTGGAATCCCCCTCTCGGTTAGAATCGCGCCCACATAGGCAAACGGCAGGGCGAATATGGTATGCTCAAATTTAATCATTTCAAGAAAAATTCTTGCCTTTTTAAATACCATACTTCCCCCACTTTACATCAACCAGCTTTTTCACTTCTTCACTCATTATTATATCTCCCGGCCACTCCCGCGTATGTCCCTCTGTAGCCCATTTCCGGGTGGCGTCAATGCCCATCTTGGTCCCCAGGTGCGGCATGGGCGAGGAATGGTCCAGGGCGTCCAGCGGTCCTTCAACCATCATAACATCGCGTTTGGCGTCGATATTGTTGAAAACCCTCCACATAACTTCAGAAACGTTCTGAACATTCACGTCTTCATCCACCACAATGATCAGTTTGGCCAACATCATCAAGCCCAGGCCCCAGAGCGCCGCCATTACCTTTTTGGCCTGGCCCGGGTACCGTTTTTTTATGGACACGATCACACAATTATGAAATACGCCCTCAGGGGGCATGTTAATGTCCAATACCTCCGGCAGCTGAAGTTTTATCAGGGGCAGGAAGATGCGTTCAGTGGCCTTGCCGATAAAAGCGTCTTCCATCGGAGGCCTGCCAACAATAGTAGCGGGGTAGACCGGATCTTTTCTGTGTGTCACACAGGTCAGGTGGAAAACAGGGTACATGTCAGCCAGGGAATAGTATCCGGTATGATCCCCGAAAGGACCTTCGAGCCTGGTTTCGCCTGACTCAACATAACCCTCAAGAATAATTTCAGCCTGGGCGGGCACCTCCAGATCGACCGTTTCACATTTTACCATCTCGACCGGTTCCTTGCGCAGGAAGCCGGCGAAAAGCATTTCATCAATTCCCGCGGGAAGCGGCGCGGTAGCGGAAAACATCACCGTTGGATCGGCGCCGAGAGCAACTGCCACGTGCATCCTGCCTCTGTCTTGATCCTGTCGCTTGCGGTAGTGCTCCGCTCCGTCTTTATGGATATGCCAGTGCATACCGGTAGTAATTTCATCGTACACCTGCATCCTGTACATGCCTACATTGCGCCGCCCTGTTTCAGGATCTTTGGTAAACACCAGGGGCAGAGTGATAAATGGGCCGCCGTCATCAGGCCAGCATTTTAAAACCGGTATTTTGGCCAGGGAGGGATTGTCTTTATTAACTACCTCTTTACAAGGTCCGGTCTTTACCGTCCTGGGAATGCATGATGACAAGCGGGCCAGTTTGGGCAGGGTTTTGATCTTGTCCATAAATGTCACAGGCATTTCGGCGGGCTGGATGATAGCCAGAAGTTCATCGCCGATTTGGTCTAAATCTGGCACACCAAGCGCTATTTTCATCCTCTCCAAAGTTCCGAAAAGGTTGGTTGCAACAGGCATAGGGTAATTTTTAACGTTTTCAAAAAACAGGGCGGGGCCGCCTGATTTAACAACACGGTCACTGATCTCAGTGATCTCAAGGTTGGC
>JBAZQW010000073.1:0-9288 GCA_041645005.1 Desulfotomaculaceae bacterium
GAGAACTTTTAGCTTAAAATTTATTTTTTCTGGATGTTCCATATTTTACCCGTGTCTTCTGGCAATAATTCTTTCAGCGATATTTTCGGGCGTTTGTGCATAATGGCTGAACTGCATGGTGTGAGTGCCCCTCCCCTGAGTGCGGGAACGCAATTCAGTGGCATAGCCGAACATTTCAGACAGCGGCACGAAAGCGCTAATCACCTGGGCCCCGCTACGCGGCACCATTTCTTCAATGCGCCCGCGCCGTGCATTAAGGTCTCCTATAACATCACCCATATATTCATCATTGACCACCACTTCTACTTTCATAACTGGTTCCAGGAGGACCGGGCCTGCTTTTACGGCTGCGTTCTTAAATCCCATAGAGCCGGCAATCTTGAAGGCTATTTCTGATGAGTCCACATCATGGTAGGACCCGTCCAACAGGGTAACGCTCAGGTCGACAACCGGAAATCCAGCCAGGACCCCGTTTTCCATGGCTTCTTTGATCCCTGAGTCAACAGCTGGTATATACTCTTTGGGAACAGTACCGCCAACAATCTTGTTCGTGAACTGATAGCCGGAGCCGGGCTCACCTGGTTCGATTTCCAGCACCACGTGGCCATATTGGCCACGACCGCCGGACTGGCGGATAAACCTGCCCTCAGACTTGACCTTTTTAAGCACAGTCTCTTTGTAAGCTACCTGGGGCCGGCCCACATTGGCCTCAACTTTGAATTCGCGCATCATCCGGTCCACAATGATTTCCAGGTGCAGTTCACCCATCCCGGAGATAAGCGTCTGGCCGGTTTCGGTGTCAGTATTGATCCGAAAAGTAGGATCTTCTTCCGCCAGCTTCTGCAGGGCTACCCCCATTTTTTCCTGGTCCACCTTTGTTTTAGGCTCGATGGCCACCTGGATGACCGGCTCCGGAAACACCATGGACTCCAGCACGATCGGGTGCTTTTCATCACACAGTGTGTCACCGGTAGAGGTCGTTTTCAAACCGACTGCGGCTACAATATCTCCAGCCGTGACTTCTTCTATATCCTCCCTGTGGTTAGCGTGCATGCGCAAAATCCGACCGATTCTTTCTTTGCGGTTTTTGGTGGGGTTAAAAACATAGGAGCCGGCTTTCAGCTTTCCCGAATAAACCCTGAAAAAAGTCAGTTTCCCCACATATGGATCAGCCATAATCTTAAAGGCCAGCGCCGAAAATGGCTCATCGTCCCGGGCAAGACGAATCTCTTCTTGCCCGTTTTCAGGATTAATCCCCTTCATGGCAGGCACCTCGGTGGGAGCGGGCAGATAATCAACTATAGCATCCAGTAACGGCTGTACTCCTTTATTTCTAAAAGAAGAGCCGCAAAGCACAGGTATTATACTCACCGCCAGGGTGGCTTTGCGCAGGCCTTCTTTAATATCCTCTTCAGAAAGTTCCACGTTTTCGAGGTATTTGAGCATAAGTTCCTCGTTTGTTTCGGCTACCGCTTCAATCAAGCGGTCACGCATCAGCTTGGCCTCTTCCTTTATTTCAGGCGGTATGTCAGTCTCTTCATAGCTTTCGCCCAGATCGCCGCCATAAATAATTGCTTTATTGCGCACCAGATCGATTGCACCGTAAAAGTTATCTTCCATGCCAAGAGGCATCTGAATGGCAACGGGGTTTGCGCCCAGGCGCTCTCTGATCATTTTCATGCCTTCGTAAAAATCGGCGCCAACCCTGTCCATCTTGTTAATGTAGGCTATACGCGGAACACCATACTTATCAGCCTGCCGCCATACTGTTTCAGACTGTGGCTCTACGCCTCCAACTGAACAAAATACCGCAACCGCGCCGTCCAGCACGCGCAGGGAGCGCTCTACTTCAACAGTGAAGTCCACGTGCCCTGGTGTGTCGATGATATTAATCTGGCAATCACGCCAGACGCAACTTGTAGCGGCGGAGGTAATGGTTATCCCCCGCTCCTGCTCCTGTGCCATCCAATCCATGGTCGCCGTTCCATCGTGAACTTCCCCGAGTTTATGAAGCCTACCGGTGTAAAATAGAATCCTTTCGGTGGTGGTGGTCTTGCCGGCGTCAATGTGTGCCATTATTCCAATGTTTCGTGTCTTATCGAGCGAGAGCTGACGCGTCATTCAAGATCACTCCTTTACCACCTGTAGTGCGCAAATGCCTTGTTGGCCTCGGCCATTTTATGAGTATCTTCCCTTTTCTTAACGGAAGCACCGGTGCCTGCGGCCGCGTCCATAATTTCACTGGCCAGTTTTTCTTCCATGGTCCGGCCGGCGCGATCTCTGGAATACTTGGTAAGCCAGCGGATGGCCAGGGTTTGCTTGCGGTCGTGCCGCACCTCAATAGGAACCTGGTAGTTAGCTCCACCAACCCGGCGGGCTTTTACTTCCAGCACGGGCATAACATTTTTCATCGCCGTCTCGAATACTTCAAGCGGATTTTTGCCTGTCTTTTCTTTGACAATGTCCAAAGCCCCGTAAATAATACTTTCAGACAGGCTCTTTTTGCCTTGCAGCATCATCTGGTTGATCAATTTGCTTAAAGTCTTGCTCCGGTAAACGGGATCCGGCAGCACTTCACGTTTTGCGATTGCTCCTCTTCTCGGCATGCTTTTCCCCCCTTTACTGTGAAAGTTAATATTTATTACTATTAAGTATGTAGGTCCGGATTTATCCGGACATTTTGTGCGAATAAATCCGCACCTACATGTTCCGTAAATCACGTTAAACGTTTACTTTTTCGCCCGTTTGGTGCCGTATTTGGAACGGGACTGGTTTCTGTTTTGCACACCCGCGGCATCCAGAGCGCCCCGCACAATGTGATACCTGACGCCAGGCAGGTCTTTGACCCTTCCACCACGAACCAGGACGACCGAGTGCTCCTGTAGATTGTGCCCTATACCGGGAATATAGGAGGTTACCTCAATGCCGTGGGTGAGTCTCACCCGTGCTACTTTACGCAAGGCGGAGTTAGGCTTCTTGGGGGTTGTGGTATACACCCTGGTGCAAACACCGCGCTTTTGCGGGCAACCTGTTAAAGCAGGGGCAGTTGATTTTTTGGTTATTTCTTTCCTACCCTTGCGGATAAGCTGGCTGATCGTTGGCATATCTTTAAAATACACCTCCTTCCGGTATTTCTTTATAGAATACAATTCTTTGAGAATACAGGAGTCAGTAGCCAGAATACAGAATAAAATCTTTTATTCTGTCTACTGAATTCTGTCTTCTGTCTTCTTCGGATGTTATTCTTCCGTAATCGCCGCCGCCGCGCAGCCTACATCAATATGACAGGCCTTTCCGAGAGCGAGCATGGAATCAACCTGGATGACCGGAACCCCCTTGGCTGTACTCAACCGGAGGATTGGTTCTGTCACATAGCGGTCGGCGTTTTGCGCCAAAAATACAGCTTTAGCCTGGCCTCGCTCAATCGCTTTCAAGGTTTGTTTGGCGCCTACGGTTATTTTTCGTGCTGATAGCAGACGCTCATAAACCATAGCAGTTTGATCCTCCTGAAATCAGACACTTTAACATCGTATCACCACTAGAGAACATTGTCAATTACCTGGTTTACCATTTCACTTTCTATTATCTCATCTTCAACAGGCTCTTCCTCGTCTGCGTTTATGGTGATATCGCGGTAGCGGGACATTCCCGTACCGGCCGGGATAAGCTTGCCTATGATCACGTTTTCCTTCAAGCCCAGCAGTGGATCGAGCTTGCCTTTGATAGCCGCATCGGTCAGCACCCTGGTAGTCTCCTGGAAAGAGGCTGCGGAAAGGAAGGAATCAGTGGCCAAGGAGGCCTTGGTAATCCCCATCAAAAGCGCCTTGGCGGTAGCCTGCTCACCACCCGACTTTGTTGTCCTGTTGTTTTCATCCTCAAACTCAAAGATATCAATCAGCCCGCCCGGCAGCAGGTCCGTGTCACCCGGTTCCTCTATTTTAACCCTGCGCAACATCTGGCGGATCATCACTTCAATATGCTTATCGTTGATGTCCACGCCCTGAAGCCGGTAAACTCTCTGCACCTCCTGTAAAAGGTACACCTGCACTCCCTGAACCCCTTTGATCTTGAGCAGATCATGCGGGTTCACCGAACCCTCTGTTAATTCGTCGCCGGCGTAAATACGGTCCTCGTCCTTTACTTTAAGGCGGGCGCCGTAAGGCACCTGGTAGACAGTTTTTTCACCCTCACTGGATGTAGCTTCAATCTCCCGGCGTCCTTTCACCTCGCGCACCTCAACGGTGCCGTCGGCATCGGCTACAATCGCCTGCCCCTTAGGCCTTCTGGCCTCAAAAAGTTCTTCTACCCGCGGCAGGCCCTGGGTAATATCGTCTCCGGCCACGCCGCCGGTATGGAAAGTGCGCATGGTAAGCTGTGTGCCGGGCTCACCAATGCTCTGGGCAGCAATAATCCCAACCGCCTCGCCGATATCAACTGTACGGCCTGTGGCCAGATTGCGCCCGTAACACTTGATGCAAACCCCGTAACGGGTCCTGCATGTCAGCACCGAGCGAATTCTCACTTTGTCAATTCCCGCGGCTGTAATCTGCTCGGACTCTTCTTCGCTAATTTCCTTACCAGCGTGTGCCAGAACTTCACCAGTTTGGGGATGCTTGATATCTTCCAGAGCGACCCGCCCGATATAGCGGTCCTCAACTTTTTCTATAACCTCAGTGCCGTCTTTGATCTCGCTTACCTCTATGCCCAGGGGGGTGCCGCAGTCAACCTCCCGGACGATCACATCCTGGGCGACATCCACCAACCTGCGGGTAAGGTAACCGGAGTCGGCCGTCCTCAGCGCGGTATCGGCCAGACCCTTTCTGGCGCCGTGCGTGGAAATGAAGTACTCCAGCACAGTCAGGCCTTCCCGGAAGTTTGCCTTGATGGGCAGGTCGATAATCCGGCCGGAAGGGTCTGCCATCAGACCACGCATACCGGCCAACTGGCGGATCTGCTGGATATTACCGCGAGCGCCCGAGTTGGCCATCATGTAGACAGGGTTAAATCTGTCCAGATCCGCAATTAACGCTTCTGTCACCATCCTGGTGGTATCATTCCAGATCCCTATTACCGTCTGGTAGCGTTCTTCTTCGGTGATTAAACCGCGCCGGAATTGCAACTCCACCCTTTCAACCTGTCCCTCGGCCTCTTTCAGAAGACCTTTCTTCTCCTTGGGAATGGTGATGTCCTGAATCCCGATGGTAAGCCCTGCCCTGGTAGCGTAGGTAAAGCCCAGTTTCTTCACGCCATCCAGCAACATGGTGGTGGAGGAAAAACCGAGTTTGCGGTAGCACGTGTCAACAATCGAGCTCAATGCCTTCTTATCCGCGACCTGGTTGATATAGCCGCCCCATTCTGCTTTCAATTCTACCGGGATTACTTCATTAAATATGATTCTGCCAACGGTGGTTTCGGTAAGCCCTATTTCGGGAATACGCACCTTGACCTTCGCATGCAGGCTGATAACTTTATTATCATAAGCCATTTCTGCTTCTTCCGGGTCTTTAAAACATTTACCCTCGCCCAACACCCCTTCTCTTTGCATGGTCAGGTAGTAGCACCCTAAAACCATGTCCTGGGTGGGAATAGCGACAGGACGCCCGTCTTTGGGGTTTAAAATGTTATGCGACGCCATCATTAAAAGCCTGGCCTCAGACTGTGCCTCGGCGGAAAGAGGGACATGCACCGCCATCTGGTCACCGTCAAAGTCAGCGTTGTAAGCGGTACAGACCATGGGATGGATCTGGATGGCCTTGCCGCTCACCAGAATCGGCTCAAAAGCCTGAATGCCCAGTCGGTGCAGGGTGGGCGCGCGGTTTAAAAGAACCGGGTGTTCAGCGATTACTTCTTCCAGAACGTCCCACACTTCCGGGCGGACCCGTTCAACCATCCGCTTGGCACTCTTGATGTTGTGGGCGAAACCGTCATTAACCAGGCGCTTCATTACAAAAGGTTTGAATAATTCCAGGGCCATCTCCTTGGGCAGGCCGCACTGATGAATATGCAGATTGGGACCCACGACAATAACCGAACGGCCCGAATAGTCAACCCTTTTACCCAAAAGGTTCTGGCGGAAACGGCCCTGTTTTCCTTTCAACATATCGGAAAGCGATTTCAGCGGGCGGTTCCCCGGCCCTGTTACCGGCCGCCCCCGGCGTCCGTTATCAATCAGGGCATCCACCGCTTCCTGGAGCATTCTTTTTTCGTTGCGGACGATAATGTCCGGAGCGCCCAGGTCCAGCAGTCTTTTCAAGCGATTGTTGCGGTTGATCACCCTGCGGTAAAGGTCGTTTAAATCCGAAGTGGCAAAACGCCCGCCGTCAAGCTGCACCATCGGGCGCAGTTCAGGGGGGATTACCGGAATCACATCCAGTACCATACATTCAGGCCTGTTCCCGGACTTGCGGAAGGCTTCGACAACTTCCAGGCGGCGGATGGCTCTTATTCTGCGCTGACCGGTTACTTCCTTCAATTCCTGGCGCAGTTCCCTGGTCAATTCCTCCAGGTCGATTTCTTCCAGCAGCCTCTTAATTGCCTCCGCTCCCATATTGGCCTTGAAAGCGTTATTGTACCTTTCCCGGTGCTCCCGGTACTCTGTTTCACTTAAGAGCTGCTTTTTAATCATGCCGGTATCGCCAGGATCGGTTACTATGTAAGAAACAAAGTACAGCACCTTCTCCAGCGCTCTGGGAGACATGTCCAGCAGCAGCCCCATCCGGCTGGGGATACCTTTGAAATACCAGATATGAGAAACGGGAGCGGCCAGTTCAATGTGGCCGAGCCTTTCCCGGCGAACCTTGGAGCGGGTAACCTCGACGCCGCACCTGTCGCAGATGACTCCCTTGTAGCGCACACGCTTGTATTTGCCGCAGTGACATTCCCAGTCCCGGGTAGGTCCGAAAATGCGCTCACAAAACAATCCGTCCCTTTCAGGTTTCAGGGTGCGGTAGTTAATGGTTTCTGGTTTTTTGACTTCACCACTGGACCAGGCGCGAATTTGCTCAGGGGTAGCCAAACCAATACGAATCCGGTCAAAATTATTTAAGTCCAGCAAAAGAACGCCTCCCTTTTCAGTCGTCGGTCGTGGGATATTTACTCTTCATCCAGCTCAAAATCTTCAGCAAGGAATTCTTCGCCGAGCTCATCCTCTTCCTCGCTCTCAACTTCACTTTCCTCTTCTACTAAAACGGGCGGTTCTTCTGCCTGAATGTCTATGCCCAGTTCTTTAGCCGTTTCAGTGATGTCTTCCTCGACTTCCTTAATTTCAATTTCCCGGTCGTCTTCGGAAAGAACTTTTACATCCAGCCCAAGGCTCTGCAGTTCTTTGATCAGCACCTTGAACGATTCAGGAACACCTGGCTCCGGCACGTTCTCACCCTTGACGATGGCCTCGTATGTTTTTACCCGGCCGACAACATCGTCCGACTTTACGGTGAGTATCTCCTGCAGGGTATATGCGGCGCCGTAAGCCTCAAGCGCCCATACCTCCATTTCCCCAAAGCGTTGTCCTCCGAACTGGGCCTTGCCGCCCAGAGGCTGCTGGGTCACCAGGGAGTACGGCCCGGTTGAGCGGGCGTGAATTTTATCATCCACCAGGTGGGCCAGCTTGAGCATGTACACATAGCCAACTGTAATCGGGTTGTCAAAGGGCTCTCCCGTACGACCATCATAAAGGGTCACCTTGCCGCTCTCGGGGAGTCCCGCTTTTTTCAAAGTATTTAAAATATCACTCTCCAGCGCACCGTTAAAAACCGGGGTGGCAACGCTATAACCCAGGGTCTTGGCCGCCCATCCCAGGTGGGACTCCAGAACCTGTCCGAGGTTCATCCGGGAAGGAACGCCCAGGGGGTTGAGCACAATCTCAATGGGAGTGCCGTCAGGCAGAAAGGGCATATCCTCTTCGGGCAGAATCCTGGCAATGACGCCCTTGTTGCCGTGACGCCCGGCCATTTTGTCCCCTTCGGATATCTTCCTCTTTTGTGCTATGTAGGCCCGTACCAGCTGGTTGACGCCTGGAGGGAGCTCGTCACCCGCGTCCCGGGAAAAAACCTTGACATCCACAATTTTTCCTGACTCCCCGTGTGGCACCCGCAGCGAGGTATCCCGCACTTCCCGCGCTTTTTCACCGAATATAGCCCTCAGCAAGCGCTCTTCGGCAGTCAGTTCGGTCTCTCCCTTTGGAGTTACCTTGCCAACCAGGATATCACCAGGTCTGACCTCGGCTCCTACCCGGATAATCCCCCGGTCGTCGAGATCTTTTAAAATTTCCTCACTCACGTTGGGAATATCCCTGGTTATTTCCTCCGGGCCAAGCTTGGTATCCCGGGCATCGCACTCGTACTCCTCTATATGAATGGAAGTAAAAAAATCTTCCTTTACAGCTTTCTCGCTGATCAGGATAGCATCCTCATAGTTATAGCCCTCCCAGGGCATAAACGCCACCAGGATGTTGCGCCCTAAAGCCAGTTCCCCCTTGTCAGTGGAAGGCCCGTCGGCAATAATCTGACCGGCCTCAACGTTTTCACCCTTTTTAACCACGGGTTTCTGGTTGATGCAGGTACCCTGGTTGGAGCGGGTAAACTTTAAAAGCTTACGACGTTCAGTGCTCCCGTCGCTGGTCTTTATTTCAATTTCGTTGGCTGTAACTCTTTCCACCGTTCCCGCGTTTCTTGCTAGTACAACTACCCCGGAATCCCGCGCGGCTTTGTATTCAATGCCGGTACCCACCAGGGGAGCCTGGGCTTTAAGCAGGGGTACGGCCTGACGCTGCATATTAGCCCCCATCAGAGCCCGGTTGGCGTCATCATGTTCCAGAAATGGGATCAGCGATGTGGCTATGCTAAATACCTGCTTGGGGGACACGTCCATATAATCCACTCTTTCAGCAGGCACTACCACGATTTCCGGAGAGCGGGCATTAACGCGCCCTTCTAAAAAGCGGCCTTCTTCGTCCAGGGGAGCGTTGGCCTGGGCAATAACATAATCCTCTTCCTCATCCGCGGTGAGGTATTCAATCACTTCGGTTACACGTTTGTTTATTTTGTCCACCCGCCGGTAGGGTGTCTCGATGAAACCGAATTCGTTGACCCTGGCGTAAGTGCTGAGCGACCCGATCAGACCGATATTGGGACCTTCCGGGGTCTCAATGGGACACATCCTGCCGTAGTGGGAGTGGTGCACGTCACGCACCTCAAATCCGGCTCTCTCCCGGGAGAGACCGCCTGGTCCGAGTGCCGACAGGCGCCTTTTATGAGTGAGTTCGGCCAGCGGGTTGGTCTGGTCCATAAA
>JBAZQW010000074.1:0-9201 GCA_041645005.1 Desulfotomaculaceae bacterium
GAAACCAGAAATTACTCATAATAAAAAAACGTATTCGGGCTAAGGAACGGGGACACACCTCTATTTTGAGCCAGTCTCTATGCCCAGGAATGTCCCCATCAACCCTGCATCAAATCCTATATCCGATTACTGACTACTGACACTAAAATGGTAGGTGCGATTTTAATCGCACAATAGTTACACGGGAAAGTATTCCTCCAGCCATTTAAAAAATGCTTCCCACGCCTGGCGGTAATGCCCGGTAAACTGGTGGTCGGCACCCGAAATAATTTTCATCGCTTTTGGTTCCCTGGCGGCGTTAAAAATTATATCAGCATTCCGTACAGGCACCACGTTATCATCGCTCCCGTGCACCACCTGTAGCGGTCGCGGCGCAATCAAAGCAGCTTTTCCCGTCACGTCATGCCTGTACAGATCATGGAAAAAGCTTCTTTTAACATACACAGTACCGTCCTGTCCTGATAGAGGTACCAGGTCATGCTTGTCTTCGCCTGCTTTTTCCAGAAATCCCGCAAACAACCGGGTTGGTTTAGCCAGTGCCGCCCAGGCGCTGACGCCGGCCACCCTGTTATCAATTGCGCCTTGGCATAAAGCCGCTGTCCCACCGAAGCTTCTGCCGGTGGTTATCACCCGGTTGAAACCGGCCTGCAAGCAGAAATCCACAGTGCTTTTTATGTCACTGATATGGCTGGTAAGACTTATATCGGAAAAATCACCTTCACTTTCCCCGCAGCCGCAGAAGTCAAACAACATGGCGGCATAGCCCCGCCTGCCAAGCTCTTCAGACATGGAGAGGGCCTTGCCACCACCTTCTTTGCTGCCGGTAAAGCCGTGGCATACAATTATAACTGTACCCAAATCCGGGCCGGTAAAAAGCAGACCGGCCAGTTTCAGACCCCTGCTGTTGGGGTAAGTTAATTTATTACAGGCAAATAAGGCAGACAGACTGATACCCCCCATTTTAAAAGTTGACATCTTAAGACAAAGGCTTTTACAATAAATAATATTGTTTGATATATAAAAGCAAAGGAGGCAAAAATGTGAACCTCAGTGAAATTATAAGAGACAGGCGCAGCATACGCAAGTATCAGGACAGGGAAATCCCCCGGGAGATTTTAAGTGAAATACTTGAGGATGCTCTGTGGGCTCCTTCAGGCATGAACAGGCAGAATTGGAATATCTACGTTGTAAAGGGCGAAGAGAAGTCCAAGCTGCTCGATGCCGTTGCTCAGGCTGGTGAAATATTTAAACCTACCCTGGAGAAGCTGTTTAAGGAAAAAATGGTCAATATCACCATGCAGTTCTTTAAGGATCTTGGCGGCGCCCCGGTGGTGCTGTTGGTTTACATGCCCAAACTGACCTATGAAATCAGGCCGGATATGAGCAGTTTAGAAAAATATCAAATCGAGCACAATCGCTTTACCAATATGCTTAGCGCGGCGGCCTTAATCCAGAACATGCTTTTGCTGGCCTGGGACAGGGGACTGGGCACCTGCTGGATGACCGCGCCCAAGAATGCGGAGGACCAAATCAATAAGGCGATGGGGATTGCAGACCAGGAACTCGTAGCGTTAATTCCCATAGGCTACCCTGACCAGAGCCCGCCGGCGCCACCCAGAAAAGCTGATAAAATCCACTGGATTGGTTTTGAATAAACGGGGTAAAAAGAGTAAAGCCGGCTGCCCTTTTTCAAGGGACCGGCTTTGCCTTTCCTACATGCTGAATATTGTTGCTGTATCAACAGGGTAGAAGCGCGCCAGCGCTTTACCGATCACAAGATCATCAGGCACCACTCCCCAGTACCTGCTGTCAAAACTGTTATTGCGGTTATCGCCCATGACAAATATGCTGTCCGCAGGAACAGTGAAAGGTTTAAACTCGTTTTTTGGCCTTTCCAGCTCGTATGGTTCTTCCAGGGGAGCGCCATTAATATAAACAGTACCTTTGTTAATTGACACCGTATCCCCCGGCAGGCCAATCACCCGTTTGATCAACACTTCATCCAGCCGGCTTGCCGGCGGGGCTTTAAAAACAATAATGTCTCCCCGGTTAATGCCATTAATCTTGTAAGAGACTTTTTCTATTAAAATATGATCACCCACTTTCAGAGTGGGAAGCATAGAACCGCTGGGAATCCACCTGGCTTCGGCCACGTATGTCCGGACAACCAGGGATAGCAGCACCGCCACGAACAGGGTGAATATCCATTCTGTTATTTTCTTTGCAAGCAGCGTCATTTTACTAACACCTTTCATCATTTTATAACTGATATGTTAGACCCGCCCCGGTATTATGTCAAGGCCTGCCGCTGCCGGATTGCAGCAGATATATGTTTCACACCTTTTCTTAAATATGATACTATAAAAACAACGCTGATATTTAGGGGAGTATTATATGACATTATGTTTTGAACAGGGCCCGATCAGGCCACCCAGCGAGGCAGCCAGCCTATTACTCAGGCTTACCCGCAACTGTACCTGGAATAAATGTGTGTTCTGCCCCACGTATAAAGGCCAGCCCTTCTCCAGGCGGTCTTTGGATGAGATTAAGAAGGATATTGATACCGTCAAGGAAATAATCCGGTTGGTCCGGGAATACTCTCTGGAAAGTGGTTTTGGCGGTACTATAAACAGGAAAGTTCTTGAGCATTTTTACACTGCCGGGAATTACAATATGTTTCATGTGGCTATGTGGCTGCATGATGGCGCCGGAACAGTGTTTTTTCAGGATGCCAATTCTTTGATCATGAAAACCGCTGATTTAATTGATATATTGAAGTACCTTAAAGAACGCCTGCCTTCTGTGGAACGGGTTACCAGCTACGCCAGGTCCGATACCTTATTGCGCAAAAGTGTTGAAGAACTGGCCGAGTTGCGACATGCCGGTCTTTCCCGTATTCATGTGGGAATGGAATCGGGCAGCGACGAGGTGCTTAAATTAATGGACAAAGGAGTAACTTCACGGCAGCATATAGACGCGGGAAGGCGGGTAAAAGAAGCCGGCATTTCACTTTGTGAGTATGTTCTTTTGGGGCTGGGCGGAATGCAATGGTCACAGGAACATGCGCTTGATACGGCTAAAACGCTTAACGCCATCAACCCAGATTTTATCCGCTTCCGCAGCCTGGCGGTGACAGAAGAGATGCCCCTGCATCAAAAAGTACTGACGGGAGAATTTAAGGTGCAGGACGATGAAGGAGTGGTCCTCGGAGAAAAGATGTTTATTGAAGGGCTTGAGGGTATTCAAAGTAGTATTATAAGCGACCACTCCCTGAATTTACTTGAAGAAGTTAAAGGCAAATTACCGGAAGATAAACCAGCCATGCTTGCTGTTATAGAACGGTTCCTGGCCCTGCCGGAAAGGGAAAAACAAATTTTTATTCTGGGCAAGCGCCTGGGAATGTACCACCGGTTGGCTGACTTGCAGAATTCTGAGCGTCATTGCCAGGTTGAAGAGATGTTAAACAAGCTGGAAAGGGAGGGGCAGTTCGAAGAAGCAATAGCCTACCTAAAAGGCCAGTTGATCGCTTAAATAAATTAGATTTCGTACTACGCTCGCATTTAAATGTGCGGGCTTTTTCCTTTAACCAGATGGTCGAAAATTTGAAAGAAGCCTTACTAAGAGCGATGAACACAGGGTTATAACCCTGTGGGTCATCATTTCATAATTTGCCAATGAAGATAACTTCCAGGGCTGAGGTATCAGCGTCTTTACGTTATGAAATGCACGGTTATAATAATTTAAGAGAATATATGTGTATAGGAGTATGAAATGAAGGATTATCTAGTGCGGGGAATTGGCGAAAACGGACAGTTCCGCGTTTTTGCCGCCACAACTACGGAACTTGTTGAAGAAGCAAGAAGCAGGCATGATACCTGGCCTGTCGCGAGCGCCGCCCTGGGCAGGGCTTTAACTGCAGGTTTACTGCTGGGCGCAAATCTAAAGGGTGATGACATTATAACCTTACGTATATTTGGAGACGGACCCTTAGGAGCCGTAGTTGTCACCGCTAATGCTGCCGGGGAAGTAAGGGGTTATGTCCAGGAGCCTCATGTTGACCTGCCCGGACAGGTGGCGGGCAAATTGCCGGTGGGTGACGCTGTAGGCAGAGGTTATCTGCATGTCACAAAGGACATGGGGCTCAAGGAGCCCTTTACCGGCAGTGTGGAGCTTGTCTCAGGCGAAATTGGGGAGGATGTGGCCAGGTACCTCTTAACCTCTGAGCAAACCCCATCCGCGGTGGCGCTGGGTGTGCTGGTAGGTCCGGAAGGTTTTGTAGAGGCAGCGGGCGGCATAATCATCCAAATGCTTCCCGGAGCTGAAGAAAAGGTTTTGCTGCACCTTGAAAAGAGCCTGAGTGAATTGACGCCTGTCAGCAGTCTGGTCGCCCGGGGCTTGGGGCCGGAAGATATAGTGGCCGAAGCGGTAAAAGGACTCGAGGTCCACTACCTGGAAAGGACGCCAGTCCGTTTTAAATGTAAATGTTCACGGGAAAGAGTGGGAGACATTCTGGCGGCGATGGGGAGAGATGAGATTGTCACTCTTTTAAAAGAGCAGGGCAAAGCCGAAGTAAGCTGCCACTTTTGCGGGGATCGGTATATATTTGAAGGGGCAGAATTAGAGTCTATTTTGAAAGAATCATAAATATTTTACATGCTGGAGCCTTTAGTAATAAGTATATTCCATGATGCTGATGAAGGTAATTTATTGCCGATCTTGAATAATGTCATATAGTATTCCTATATGATCAAGGAAGGAAGAGATTTTTGTGAGTGACAACGTGCTCGACTGCCGGGGGTTAGCCTGCCCGCAGCCGGTTATTGAAACCAAAAAAAACCTTGAAACAGGAACTGAGAAAACAATACTGGTCATAGTTGATAATGCGGCGGCAAGAGAAAATGTTGCCCGGTTTGCTAAAAATGCCGGCTGTACGGTTGAGGTAAAAGAAAAGGAAGGGTGCTATTACCTGACTGTCACCAAACCTGATGGTGAAGCACCAGCAAAGGCCGGTGACGCGGAAGACGAGCAGTCATCTGAAACAGCCTTGGGCGCTGTGTATTTTATAACAACAAACAGCCTTGGACAGGGCTCTCCCGACCTGGGCGAGGTGTTGATGAAAAGTTTGATGGTTACCTTAACTCAGCAGGCGCCTCCTGCTTCCGTGCTTTTACTGAATACAGGTGTATATATGGCCGTTGAGGGATCTCCCGTCTTGGAACAATTACAGAAGCTGGCCGAAACAGGCACGGAAATCCTGGTATGCGGCACCTGCTTGAATTATTACAAGATTATTGAAAAACTTGCGGTGGGCATAGTTTCAAATATGGCTGAAATCAACAGCCGCCTGAACGGACCTTGTAAAGTAATTTCTATCGGGTAGGGTAGTTTTTCGTAAACTAAAAAAAGTTTTTAGGGCTATTGAATAATATAATAAATTACTATATATTTATATTGATAAATTAGATATTTATCTAAATACCTAAATCTTTAAATGGGGGGGGTTGCTGTTGGTAAGCAAATTTTTTAAAGCCCTGGCCGACCCGACACGCAGGCAAATATTAAAGTTGCTCAGGGAAAGCGACATGGCCGCCGGAGAAATAGCGGATCATTTTAACATTACCAAGCCAAGCATTTCCCACCATCTGAACATTTTAAAACAGTCCGGGCTGGTGCTGGACGAACGTAAGGGGCAGTACATTGTATATTCTCTAAATATGACCGTATTTCAAGAAGTTGCAAGCTGGTTTTCAGAGATTACCGGTAGAAAGGACGAGTGAATCAATATGAATGAAACCGGAAAAACCAGGCGGGGATTGGGCAAAACCCTGCTCAGCGACTGGCCGCTAATATTGATTATCCTTTGCTGCTTCATTGCGGGAGCAGTGCTCTATAGCCATATGCCGGAGCGGGTGCCGAGCCACTGGAACTTTAAAGGAGAGGTTGACCGTTACACATCCCGCTTTGGGGGCGCTTTCAGCATGCCCCTGGTAACTACCGGTATTTACATTATGCTGCTGGTTCTGCCTTTAATAGACCCACGCAGGGAAAACTACCAGAAATTTATCGGAGCATACCGGGTTATGAAGTTTATCTTGGTTGTATTTATGGCTTTTATTTATCTGGTAACTATGCTGAGCACTTTTGGCTACAATGTTCCTGTAGGCGTGGTAACGATGGCGGGAGTTTCACTGTTGTTCATTGTCCTTGGAAATTATATGGGTCAAATAAGGCACAACTATTTTGTGGGGATTAAGACACCCTGGACACTGGCCAACGAGCAGGTCTGGCAAAAAACCCACCGCCTCGGTGGAAAGCTTTGGGTAGCCGCGGGGCTGATCAGTCTTGTTGCTTCCCTGATTGGCGGAATCACTGGATTGATTATAATGGGCGTTTCGCTTGGCATAGCAACTGTCATCCCGATTGTTTATTCCTACCTGGAGTTTCGCAGGGAGACCAACAACAGTGGTTAAGCTGTTTAAAAGCAGACAAACAGATAATTCACCTTTCACCTTTTGCGGCGATTACATGGCCGGACCCGGCGTGGAGTCTGCTGCCTGTTCGGGACTGGCCGCGGCTGAAGAGGTTGAAAAAAGTTTTTTAGGCAAATAAAACCACTTTACTCAGAACATAAGTTAGCTCTATAATAGTGCATAGAACGTATGTTTGGAGAGGGTGGTTTTTTTGCGTTGCCCGATCCTGTTAGCCGATATGAACGCCTTTTTTGCCAGCGTGCACCAGGCCATGAATCCAGTGCTCCGGGGAAAGCCGGTAATCGTCGGCGGGGACCCGGCCAAAAGGCACGGGATTGTTCTGGCGGCTTCTTACGAGGCCAAGGCCTGTGGAGTTAAGACGGGCATGGCCGTGTGGGAGGCCAGGAGCCTCTGCCCGCGGGGCATTTTTGTAAAACCCAGGCATGGTCACTATGTTAACTTTTCCGCGCGGATTATCAGGATCATGAGAGACTTTAGCCCGCTGGTAGAGCCTTTTTCCATTGACGAGGCCTTTATGGACGTATCCGGCTGCGAGAGCCTTTTCGGGTCTTCCACTGACATTGCCCTGCAGATCAAGGGCAGGATCAAAAGGGAAGTCGGTGTGCTGTGCAGCGTGGGGGTGGCTCCCAATAAACTCCTGGCCAAAATGGCGGCCGGAATGCAGAAACCGGACGGCCTCACGGTCCTGGATTTTCCCGATCTCCCGGACAAAGTCTGGCCCCTCCCGGTACGGGAACTTTTCGGGGTGGGTGGGCGCCTGGAAAAAAGGCTGCGTGATTTAAACATTCACACGATCGGGGAACTTGCCAGTTATCCCCTGCCGGTGCTAAAAAAGAGGTTCGGGTTGATCGGGCATATTCTGAGCCTGTCCGCCAACGGCATTGATTACAGTCCGGTTGACCCGCATTCCCTGGAGCGAGTCAAATCTATCGGGCATCAGATTACCCTGCCCAGGGACTACCGGGGTTATCACCAGATCAAGGTGGTTGTTCTGGAATTGTGTGAGCTTGTGTGCAGGCGGGTTCGTTTGGGTGGCTTGGTGGGGAGGACGGTAAGCCTCACCTTAAAAGACACCGAATTCTTGTGGGTGTCCCGTGCCCGCACCATGAGCTATCCCAGCGCTGCCACGGGTGATGTCTACCGGGTGGCTTTAGAATTGCTGTATCAGCACTGGCCATCCTGGAAACCGGTCAGGATGGTGGGGGTGTCCCTGGCCGGGCTGGTTAAGAATACGGCGGAACAGATAGACCTGTTTGGCGAGGTGGAAAAAGCCCGCCTTTTAAACGCCGCCTGTGACCGGATTAAGGACCGGTTCGGCGAGCAAAGCCTCCTGAGGGCCGTATCCCTTACCCCGGAGGGTGTACTCCTGGCACGAAACGGAGAGGTGACCCGTGGCTAATATCCGTGACTACTACCGGAAAAATTTCCTCTATGAAAGCCACCGGCTGATGCTGCCGGAACTGCGGGACAAAGTTGCCCATACCTGCTCCCAGTGTAAATATATGGTGACGGTTGTCGGAAAAACTGAGGCCAGGCCGGGCTGCGCCGCGCTTATTCCTCAGTACGCCGGCCTGGTAAGGCGGGTGCCCGAGAAACTGGATGTGATTGATGTATTAAGGCTGGTTGGCAAGGAAGGCCTGGAGCGGGTTCTGACGGGATTTGAACCGCAGCGCCAGGCTTGCGGGCTGTTTCACCCCGGCTTTAGCCAAAAGGATGGTTCTTAAAGTTTCTCCATATTTAACGGGACAAGTTTAATTTTGCCGCAGGCGGCCAGCCGGTCTTCCTTGATGATCACCGCTCCCGTCACTCCTTCAATGCCGGTGGCGTATTCAGCGGCTATTTGAACATCTTCTTTGTTTCTTACCATATTGCCCGCGGCTGTGGCCACCGCGTCAGCCAGAATGGCAGATGGAGAGAGGATCACCACCGCGTCGGCTGTTCCTAAACTCAAAGAAGGGCCAACGGTTCCAGAGGATGTGCAGACTCCCAGCGGGGTGTCTTCCGGCCTGATCGACAGGGCGATGCGGTTTGACAGTGGAGATTTGCCGGCAAAAATCCCGATCCTGCGCTGTCTGGTACTGCGCAGGTAAATATCGCCGCCGTTTTCCACGATCACGTCTCTTGAACGTTTTGCTAGCGCCGTGCCAATATACTGGGCAAAGGCTCCCGCCACGGCGGCCATTGGACCCACCCCGGCCAGGCAGGCCGCTGCAGCCATGTCGGACGCGATAGGAGGGGCACCTGCTTTTAATTTATGAGGTGTCAGGGCATGAAGAAAGGCGGGATCCCCCTCGATGTATTTTTCGAGGAGTTCCCGCTGTTTGTACACCATTTCCTCAACCCACCTGGCTAATTCCGGTGAAAATCTTTCCCTGCGCACTCCAATATCCAGGTCTGTTTGGCGCACCACCACCTGGAAGTGAACAAGGTCGTCCTGACGGAATTGCCCCCGGTATGATCGTTCAGTATACTCCAACTTAAAATCTTACCTCCATAGCTTTTACCGGACAGATTTTAACACATATCTGACAGACTATACAGTTATCGCTTTCAAATTTTACTTCCATTGAAGGCCTTTCCATGTACAGGGCGCCGCTGGGGCAGATGTCCGTACAGGCGCCGCAGCTTGTGCACTTTTCCTCGTTCCGTAATACTTCTTCGGCCAGGGGCTGGACTCTGATCCCCTGGTTTTTTAAATATTCGATCCCCT
>JBAZQW010000075.1:0-9192 GCA_041645005.1 Desulfotomaculaceae bacterium
ACCCAGGTAGAACAGCAACAACACATTCAGCAGCGAGGTGATGATAAGTACAGGGCTATAAGGCACAGCATTCATGCCGGTCTTAAAGAGCACAAAATGGGTGTTGAGATAGACCGTCGCGCTGAATCCGGCGGATAAAAGCAGCAGCCTTTTATCCTTAAGATATATGAAAGCTAATATGGACAGGGCGACAGCCGGGAAAAGATATCTCTCATGCATCCTGGTGGATAAATTGAATACGCCTGTAATCAGGAGCAGCGCTGCTGCTGAGGCAAAAACCCTGCTGTTTCCTTTAATGTAAATAAACCAGGCCAGCAATGTAGTCAGGACAATGAAAATCATTCCCCAGCTGTGGTAGCTGAATAAAAACTGGGTAGTGGTGTCCTTTACATAATTCTTCCCAAGCAAACTGAAAAAGTTAAAAGCGTTTACAGCGGCATAGGGGTACTCAGCCGTGGTTTTTGAAAAGAGGTTGTAAATCCACAGCACACCTTTGTTATAGGAAAATGGCAGGATAATGATTGCGGCCGTGCTCAAGGCGGCTGCCGTTACTTTGAGAAAACTTTTAAAGCTTTTTCCCCTTACCAGCTCAAAGAAAAGCACCGGCAAAAAAATGATTCCCTGGGGTTTCATCAATACCGCGGCTGTAAACAGGACAGATGACAGGCCTATTCTCTTTTCTGACAGCAGATACACCGCCGCAATAATAATCAATGTGAAGAACGAGTCCACCTGCCCCCAGAAGGTGGAATTTATGAAAACAGCCGGGTTGAAGATATAAAAAGCGGATAACAGGACGCTGATTTCCAGAGAGAGATATTTTTTGGCTAGCCTGTAGATCAGGTATGACGAGGCAATATCCGCTGCTATTGACGGCAGTTTCAATAGTATCGTGTAATATGAGTTCACCGCAGGGATGGCGGCAATCTTGCCGATCAAATATAAAATATAGATATACAATGGCGGGTAGTCGCTTGTCCTGGAGCCTGAATAAAATTGAAAGAAATTATTGGCGGCGGAAGATGCCCAGCCTTTGAAGATGTTAATATCATTATGTCCGTCCATTAAGGTGGCGGCGGCAAGCCGCAAAAGCAGCCCGACACCGAGCAGGGTCAGCATCAATATTTTTTCATGACCTGGATCGATTTTTATTTTTTTGCGGATCAAAAGGAAGTAAGCTGCGATGAATACGATTAAAAACACTGCCGTGTAGCTGAGCAACTGCGGGGCATATTTAGTTCCCGCGCTGCTAATTCCCCCAAATCCGCGTCCACCGGAAGGCGCCGACTGAGCTGCATCCTGGCCGGGTAACTGCCCCCCTGGCTGGTTGGACATGTCAGGCTGCCGGTTTCTTTGACGCTGGGAAGGGTCCGCTGCCTGCCCGCCCGGTGTTTGATTTAAATTATCTACCTGGCTTCTTGCGCCGGGTGTTTGCTCCGGTATGTCAGACGGCCGGTTTCTTTCACCTTGCAGGGAACTGCGGGGCTCATTAACGTTTTGGGCCGGGGCGGCGCTGCCTTTATACTTCGATATGGTGTAACCGCACAAAGTTCCGGCCGCCAATAGTATTAAAAGCAAGCTTATGGTAAATATACGATTTTTATTAACCGCCATTTGTTGCTCCTTTCAAACATCCTTAAGTGCCCCGCTGCTTGAAATAAGACTCCCCTTCTATAATTCTTGTTCTGCGCTATCCCTGAAAATTATTTTTTCGGCTGGGACTTGGTGGCCGGCAAAAACCTCGTGCCCAGCCCAGCAGCGGGAATGACCGCTTTTTTTATTTTCATGAAACTTCCCCCCCGGCTTTCTGGTTTTCGGTGAATACCCAGAGCCGGCTGCCTATGTAGTTCACAGCGATGCCCACCCCTGTGGCCAGCAGCTTACCGGGCCAAAGACCAAGATGATTCACATCATGCAGGATAAACAGCAGTCCGGCTGACACCAGCAGGGAAAGCCCGTTTACAGTGACAAAGCTGCCAAACTCAGGCAGGTTGATTTTCCGCGCAACCCTGAATGTCCACATCCGGTTGAGAAAGTAACTGTTGACCACACCGGCCCCATAGGCCAGCACCTGGGCCAGCAGGTACGGCGCCCCGCCCAGCGTCAGGAGAAAAAATACGGTAAAGTCAACTGCCGTGTTGCTCAGCCCCACGGTACAAAAACGCAAAAGCTGCAATACACTTTGCTTATTATTGAACACTCCAGATCACCCCTTTAGACTTGGCCTGCTCCTCCTTCGGTTTGTTGCGGAGAATATATAAAGGCCGGTTCTTCGTTTCATCGTAAATCCTGCCGATATATTCTCCCAGGATCCCCATGATAATCAGGGTCACACCGTTAAGCAGCGTCAGGCAGGCCATCAGCGGCGCCCACCCGGCAGCTGTACCGGTATTGAATAGTCTCTGACCCAAAGAGATAACCAGGCAGATAAAACTTACCAGCGAAACAACGAAGCCGAGATAGGTGGCCAGCTTTAAAGGTTTATAGGAGAATGATGTAATCCCGTCCATGGAGAAGCGCAGCATTTTCTTCAGCGGGTATTTTGTTTCCCCCGCCAGCCGTTCTTCCCGCACGTATTCAATGGCTGTGGAACGGAAACCCACCCAACTGACCAGGCCCCGGACAAAGCGGTTCTTCTCCCGGATGCCCTGCATGGCATCGCAAACATTGCGGTCGATCAGGCGAAAGTCACCGGTATCAACCGGTATGTCTACTTCCGTCATAGCGCGCAGGGTGCGGTAGAATAGAGACGCGGTCCATCTTTTGAAAAACGTCTCCCCTTTCCGCCTGGTGCGCCTGGCGTATACCACTTCATATCCTTCCCGCCATTTTTCAATCATGCGCGGGATCAGTTCGGGAGGATCCTGTAAATCTGCGTCGATAATCACAACCGCGTCCCCGCAGGCATAGTCCATGCCCGCGGTAATCGCTATCTGATGCCCAAAATTGCGAGAGAAATCAAGCAATCTGACACACTTATCCGTTTTAGCAAACCCATCTATTATCTCTGCCGTACGATCCCTGCTGCCATCGTTAACAAAAAGCAATTCATACGGCTCACCAATGGATTCCATGACCAGTGTCAGCCGGCGATAGGTTTCATTTATAACGGCCTCTTCGTTATAGACCGGGATTATGATAGAATAACGAACCTTTCTTTTCATCACATCTCATCCCCGTTAAATTTTTTAGCTGTTGATTTTATATAATGTCCTGTCGTTCCCCCCGCCCATAGAGCCTCCCTGAGGACCTCCTTGCAGACCACTCTGGACAGAAGAGTTATCCTGCCACTCTTCTTTGGGAACCTCCGTGCTGTTGGCGCGGATCCAGTTCATCACATCGCTGGAGCCGCTTCTATCGCCGCCCCCGGCAGTGGAGCCCGAGGGAATCAGGAAATACTTCACTTTTTTGTCTGCCACCATTTTTTCCAATTTCTCTACCGTCAGAATGTTGTCGGAACCGTTAAACCCGCCCATGGGTATTACCGCTGCACCGGTTTGTATGATATATGCTTCGGCCGTACTGGTGTCGTTGGTAGCAAAGAGATAAGTTTCCCCGTTGTTATTCCTGGTTAAATATTCAAGTAATTTTGTATTTATACCGGAGAGCGTGCCGCCTCCTCCACCCTGTCTCTGGCCTAACCCCTGCTGACTCGGCCCGGCTGCCGGCAGCATAGTGTTGTCGCCATACAAAAGCGGTGTGGCCGACCAGTACAACGGCGCCGCCAGCAGCACCAGCATGCCGGCGATTGCCGCCGCCGCAACCAGTTTCTGTTTTTTGGCGACCAGGTACAACACCAGCGCCAACCCAACTCCCGCAACCCCGATGCCGATAGACCAGCCCGCACCGATCATCTTCTGGTAGGGATACAGTATATAAAGTTGGAACGCTGTGGCAGCAAGAATAGCGGATGGCAGCAGCCACATTTTCCAGCCTTCTCTGTCACGATACTGGTTCCATAGCTCAACCCAGCCCGCTCCTGCGAGCGCCGCGATCGGGGGGGCGAGCATGATCAGGTAGTATTGATGGAAGAAGCCTGCCACGCTGAAAAACGCCATTCCCGGGAGCAACCAGGCCAGCCAGAACAGGGTCTCATTTTGCTTGGTGGTAAGCGGCTTCCTCCGGCGCATCCCCGCCAGCAAACCGACGCAGGCGAAGGCTGCAAAGGGCAGCAGCCAGCTGATCTGCCCGGATAGTGCAGACTGGAACAGGCGCAGCGGGCCTGCATTGCCGGTGTTGAACATGCCACCGCCCTGCGCTCCCTGGGGTCCGTCCCCGCCAGGATTGGGCATCTGGCCCTGTCTGTCGATATTCCCAGGATCATAGCCTCCCGCTGTATTGTTGCCATCAGGCGGCTGCTGCGGTTGGTCAGGCATATTGTTTCCGTCCTGCGGCAGCTGCTGCTGGTTGGGCATGTTGTTGGTCCCATCCTGCGTCATTTGCTGCTGCTGGGATCTGGTCCCCTCGTCCTGCTGAGTCTGCTGCCGTTCCGGCCTCGCGCCCTCATCCTGCTGATTTTGCCGTCCTTCCGGCGCTGCGCCCGGAGCGCCGCCGCCCCTGCCCATTCCCTTCAGGCGGGCTATACCGTTATAGCCGAAAGCCAGCTCCAGCACGGAGTTGGTTTGACTCCCTCCAATGTACGGCCGGTTTTCCTCCGGGACCAGGTCCACCGCGACCGCCCAGGAAACACTAACTCCAACCAGGACGACCGTTGCCGCGGCAAGGACGGCCAGTTTCTTTTTCCATTCGCCCTTGAAAGCAAGCAGGTAGAACAGGTAAAAAGCCGGCACCACCATGTAAGCCTGCAGCATTTTCATATTAAAACCCACACCGATCACGGCAAAGGCGCCCAGAACCCACCACACCTTCTGGCTGCTGATCCCCCGCAGCAACATCCAGGTGGCGAGCAGGAGCGTAAATACCAGTAAGCTGTCAATATTATTGGTCCGGCTCACCGCTACAGCGACCGGTGTGCAGGCCATGACCAGGCTCGCCAGCCGGGCAGCTGTCCTGCCGAAAGTTGGCTTGACCAGGACATAGATCAGTATAACGGAACCGACGCCGGCCAGGGCCTGCGGGAGGATTACGCTCCACCCGTGCACTCCGAAGATATAAGCGAAGGCTGTCTGGACCCAGAAGGTGACCGGCGGTTTATCCACTGTAACGTACCCGCCGGGATCTAAAGATGCGTAGAAAAAAGCATGCCAGTTCTGCAGCATACTGGTCACGGCTGAAGTATAATAGGCGTTGGCGTACAGGCTGTTCCAAATGTTGTAAATATTCAAAAAAGCGGCCAGTATGGCAATGCCTATCAAAATAAAATCGAAACGATGACCTTGTTTCGGTTCCATGGACATGTTCCCCCTTCCATATATCTTGTCACCAAGCATAACCTGTGATTTCAGGACTTTTACCCTTTTAAAATAATACCCTTAAAACCTGAATTAAGCCTTAACGGTAACTGAACATTGATTGAGTATTAGCTGAAGGCAGGGGGGTCAGGCTCTTAACTTATTAACTTATTTGGCAAATAAGTTAATAAGTTAAGAGCCTGACCCCTACCCTATTTATTTTTCAAAGCGGAGCGCTTCGATCGGATCCATACTCGATGCTTTTTTAGCGGGATAATAGCCGAAGAAAACTCCTATAGCCGCTGAAAACCCCGCGGATAACAAAATGGAGTACATCGTCACATAGGTAGTCCACCCGGCAAATTTCGAAATTAATTTGGCTCCTCCTACTCCGGTGAGAATACCCACGACACCGCCCGCCAGGCATAGCACCAGGGACTCCACCAGGAACTGGTTGCGGATGTTGCTCCCGGTAGCCCCCACCGCCATGCGCAGGCCGATCTCCCTGGTCCTCTCAGTGACGGAAACCAGCATGATATTCATAATCCCGATGCCGCCCACCAGCAGGGATACGGCTGCCACACTGGCCAGCAGCATGGTCATGGTGCTGCTGGTTTCTTCCATCGTTTCCAAAACTGAGGTCAGGTTGCGCACGTTAAAGTCATCAGTTTCAGTATCGCTAATGCGGTGCCGCTCCCTGAGAAGTTCTTCCACATTGCTTTGGACGTATGACATGCTGTTTTCGCTTTCAGCCTGGACGTTGATTGTCCGGACGTATTTTGAGCCGACCATCCTTAACTGCACCGTGGTTATCGGCACATAGATCATATCGTCCTGGTCCTGGCCCATCATGGCCGCGCCTTTAGAGTTCAGCACGCCGACGACTGTGAAGGCCAGTTTATTAATCGTGATTTTTTGGCCCACAGGGTCGGTCCCGGACGAGAAAAGGTTCTCCGCGACTGTGCTGCCTATGACGGCCACCATACTTACATTGGTCACATCTTCTTCAGAAAAATACGAGCCTGAACTGAGCGTCCATTGTTTAATCCCCTGCATTTTCGGCGTAGTGCCGTCTACTGTGGAGGTCCAGGTCTGGTTTCCATACTGTATATTGCCGCTGGTGCTCAGCTCCGGCACCGAGTTGGCCACCAGGTTCAGTTTGCCTATCGCCTCGGCGTCATCCAGGGTAAGGCTGTTGACACTGCCGGAGGCGCCCCGCACGGGTCCCCCGCTGGACCCGGAGTAAATCATGAGCAGGTTCGAGCCCATGCTGGAAATCTGATCGGAAATCCTCTTGCTGGCGCCCTGCCCCACCGAAATCATGATGATCACGGCAGCGACACCTATGATGATACCGAGCATGGTCAGGGAAGACCTCATTTTATTCGCTTTAATTCCATTTAAGGCAACTTCGTAATTATTTGTGAAGTTCAACTCACCGCCTCCACTTCTACCGGTAACGCGGCCAGATCCCCGGCAGCATCCCTGTGCTCCAATACAGGCGCGTCGCTGATAACGCGCCCGTCCTTTAAATTGATCAGACGGCGGCAGTAATGGGCGATTTCTCTTTCATGGGTAACCATCACCACTGTAATACCTTTCTCGATATTTAATCTCTGAATCACCGAAATGATCTCTATGCTTGTTCTTGAATCGAGGGCGCCTGTGGGTTCGTCCGCCAGGATCAGAGCAGGGTTGTTCACCAAGGCGCGGGCGATAGCGACTCTTTGCTGCTGGCCGCCAGACATTTGACTGGGATAATGGTTAATATATTTTGACAGTCCGACCCATTCCAAAGCCTCTTTCACCCTGTCCTCCATCTCTTTTTTCCCTGTACCGGCATAGACCAGCGGAAGCTGAACATTAGCTGTTACAGATACTCTTCCCAGCAGGTTGAAACCCTGAAAAACGAAGCCAAGCCTTTTATTGCGGATAGCCGCCAGCTGATCTTTGTCTAAATCGGAAACATTCTCACCGTCCAGATAATAGGTTCCCTCGGTCGGCCTGTCCAGACAGCCGATCAGGTTCAGCAGGGTGCTTTTGCCCGAACCGGAAGAACCCATGATGGCGACCATTTCGCCCTCCTGTATATTCAAACTGATACCTCTTAAGGCGAAAATTTGAGTTTCTCCCATGTGGTATATTTTTTTGATGTCTTCCATCAGGATTGCTGTTTTCCCGGACATATCACACCATCCTAAGATAATTTTGCGTTGGGGTGTGGTGAGCTAAGGTCCGGTTTTATGGCGGCGGCCCGCCCCCGCCCATTAGTGGTGAACCTGAACTCCTGGTGGTGGTGGTGGTGCCGCTCTTGCTGCTGCTTGAACTTGTGCCCGTACTTGTCGTACTGGCAGTGCCACCAGTGCCAATTACCACCGTCTCCCCTTCATTAAGGCCTTCTAAAACTTCGTAGTTGCTTGAATCGGACAGACCCAGTACCACTTTTCTGGTTGTCATATTACCTGATCTATCCATGACAATGACATTCGTGCCGCCCCCGGCGCCGTTATTATTACCTGCGCCCGACTGTTTGGCGGCATAGGTGACCGCGCCCTTGGGTACGGTGAGGGTGTTTTCGGACTCTTCAACGATTATGGTTATGGTTGCCGGCATGCCGGCCTTCAGACCGGTCTGGTTTTCATCCAGTTGAATCACCGTATCATAAACCTGTACGTTTGATACCGTGGCAGCCACAGGAGAGATGCTGCTGACTTTGCCGGTAAAGGTTTTGTTTGGGAAAGAGTTAACTGTCAACTCTGCCACCTGGCCGATTTCCAAACTGCCGATGTCGGCCTCGTTAACCTGGGCTTCAACCTGCAGCGCTTCCGAAATAAGTGTTATAAACCCGCTGCTGCTGCTGGTGCTGTTGTTGTTGGCGCTGGCCCGCTGACCTTCTCCCCCGTTGATCACGCTTACAATACCGTTCATCGGGCTGCTCATCTTTGTCCCCGCCAGTGTCTTCTGTGCTATCTTAAGCTGGGCGCTGCTGCTTTCAACCGTGGCGGCCGCCGCTGCGATATCTTCCGGCCTGTTGCCTGCCAGGAGCGCCTTCAAAGAAACTTCGGCCTGGGTTAGATTTCCCTCCGCGCTAACATAGCTGTTGTTCACTGTATCAAAATCGGACTGTGAAATGACTCCCGCGTCAAAAAGCGTTTGATTGCGCTCCAGATTCGATTTCGCCTGAGTATATGCCGACTGGGCTGTCTTGACACTTATCTCGGCCTTGACTATTTCTTCTTCCGTCGCGCCGTTTTGCAGGAGTTCAAGCTTGGCGGCGGCGCTTTTTAAACTTGCCGAACTCTGGATCATCTGCGCATTCAAATCGTCCTCTTCCTGTTCGGCTAGAAGCTGCCCGGTGGTTACATGATCACCCACCTTAACGTATATCTTATTGATTATTTCCGCGTTTTCATAGCTTAAGGCAACAGTGCTTACTGGCTCTATGGTACCGGTGGCCGGGATGGTATTGGCGACAGTGCCTTTTTTAACGGTACTGGTTATGTAAGTATTTCCTGCTTTTTTAGATCCCCATAGAAAATAATAGCCAACTAAAGCTGCGACTACAATCGCAACTGTACTAAAAAGAATTTTTTTCCTTTTTGGAGAAATTTTATTTAGTTGTTTTGAAACGGGATTTGATAACTTTTGCATGACGGATTCCCCTCGGTGTATTTGATTATTTTCCTTATCTATAGACATTTATCCGGTCTTATTAACCTGTCCCCCTGTTTTTTGCAAGTGAAAATTCCTCACTTTTGCAGAAATATTTCCCCAGGCACCGGTGGGGAATTTTTATGTAACCCCATAGTTCTTTGAACCGAGCTTTCTAGCCTCGTCATTA
>JBAZQW010000076.1:0-9166 GCA_041645005.1 Desulfotomaculaceae bacterium
AGATCCATGTCTCGTTGGGTTCGAGCAGGTTGTCAGCGTTGACGTCGCCGGAAACATAGGTCACGGGACTGACTTTATCATCGGTGACACTCACATTGCTTAATGCGACCACACCGGGGTTGGTTACTTTATAGGTGTACGTAACCGGGCCCTGTCCAGAAGTCAATGCCAGCGGGGCTGGTGTTTTTATAACGTTGATCAATGGTGGATAGGTCGGGGTCGATCCCCCAGTGACAACTACTGTAGCGAACGCGATATCGGTAGCTGTTATACCATTTGCGCTGCCTTTGGCCGTGGCGGTGTTCGTCGTGGTTGCATCGAGATTCGTCGTGCCGGTGTAGATCCATGTCTCACTGGGTTGGAGCAGGTTGTCAGCGTTGACGTCACCGGAAACATAGTTCACGGGACTGACTTTATCATCGGTGACACTCACATTGCTTAATGCGACCATACCGGGGTTGGTTACTTTATAGGTGTACGTAACCAAGCCCTGTCCAGAAGTCAATGCCAGCGGTTCTGGTGTTTTTATAACGTTGATCAATGGTGGATAGATTTGCCCCCCCCCGCTGCTATGGCTAACGATTGGCGGAAATGCAATGTCAAAGTTAGTAACCGTTACGGTTTTGTTATCGCCGGGGGCTAAAGTGATATTGCCACTAGGATCACAATTGCCGCTATAACCTACGGTATATCCAGCAAAAGCGTCTTCGCTAACCACATAAGTACCCGCAACCAACGTGTAGGTAGTTCCAGGTGATTCAACACCAGGTGCTGGGCTTGCGGCAACGTCAATACCGGAAGTCTTTACGTGCAGGATGAAGTCAGCAGCAACTGCTGTGCGACCATCATCATTAATAACATGCTTAATTACATGAAGGGTGGCTGGGGCCGGTATGATTGGCGGTAATGGAATGTCATTATTAGTAACCGTTACGGTTTTGTTATCGCCGGAGGCTAAAGTGATATTGCCACTAGAATCACTATCCCCGCTATAACTTTTGTTATATCCAGCATAAGCGTCTTCGCTGACCACATAAGTACCCGCAGCCAACGTGTAGCTGGTTCCAGGTGATTCAACACCAGGCGCCGGGCTTGCGGCAACGTCACTACCTGAAGTCTTTACATGCAGGTTGAAGTTAGCAGCAACTGCTGTGCCACTATCATCATTAATAACATGCTTAATTACATTAAGGGTGGCTGTGGTCGGTGGGGCCGGAGGGGCCGCACAAAACCCATTTGTGATGGTATTGCTGTCCAGCGTGACCGCGCCATTCCGTGCCAACAACTGTCCCTGCACCTTCGCACCGGTAGTCGCTGTGATGGAGTCCATTGCGAAGATGTGCCCCACGAAATCAGAGTTTGTTCCTAAGGTCGCGGAGCTTCCGACCTGCCAAAAGGTTCGGCAGTACCGAGCACCGTTGATGAGATTAACATTACTGCCTGATGCGGTGGTGAGCGTGGAGCCCACCTGAAATACGAAGACGGGATCGAGGGCGTTCTGGCCGTCGAGCGTGAGAGTTCCCGTCAACTGAGCCGACGAGCTAAAAGAATAGACGCCAGGCGTGAGTGTTAATCCGCCCAGATCCTGATCAGTCAAGTCCGCAGTGGTCGTTCGATCGGCGGCGTCGTTATATGCGATGACCAGGTCGTCCTGGGCCAGACCTGCGGCAGCATCAGCCGCGTGTATTGTCCCATCGGACACTGTCCCGGGCGGGAACCCGGTGACCGCAGTACCCGGAGACAGCCCGACATCTCCGCCAGCATCGCCTTTGATCGTGGTCGACCCGGTATTGGTGATTGTCGAGCCAGCCAAGACGGCAAAACTTTCGGTTGTTCCGAGGTCTACCGTCGCTTCGGCTGCCATACTTATTGTAGGCATTATAGGTACTGCCATCATAACTACCAGTAATAGTGTTAGTAATAATGATACAAATCGCATCTTATGTTTCAATTTGAGTGTTTTCATAAATTTATTCAATCCTCTCCATTAAATTTACCTCCTAATCCTGTTAATAATAAATGTAACCAGCTCATAAAACACGTTATACTCATTAAAGCATAATCATGAAATTCACCCCATTTTTGGTAAGCCATATTATAAATATAATAACAAACAATAGTTTCGAAATTGTTAATAAATTATTAATAATTTCGAAACTATTTTATATTGGTTTGCAGTCTCTCTAAAAATACTATTATTCGTCCCGTGTTACTGCTAACACATAATGTCCAGAAATAGACGGCAGTAAATGTCCAGATGTTGACGAGAACATCAGCCAAGAATAACCCCCAGGGAGGGGAGGGAGAATTTATGACAATTCCCCCTGAACAACCAACTTCACCATGTGATCATCAATAATCCGGCGGCCGTTTTGTGCCCCGTAGAGCAGACAATGAGTGCAGACCTTGTTAACAAGCCGGGCGGCACCGCTGGAAAACCGGAAGATCTCATTAACAGCATTATCCGAAAAGATATCATGGTCGGCGCCGGCATAAGCAAGGTGCCGTTTTACATATTCCCCAACCTGGGCACGGTCCAGATATGGTATTTTGAACTGGAGGTCAATCCGTTGCCGGATGGCAGCGTAGCTCTGCAGTTGGAACCTTTCCCAAAGTTCACTTTGGCCTACTAGAATTAGAGTCATAAGGCTCTCGGCGTCCATTTTGAAATTGAGAAGGAAACGGACTTCTTCTAACATCTCCTTATCCAGAAGATGCGCTTCATCCACAATGACGACCGGCTGCAGATGATGAATGCCGCGCATAAGCTCAATCTCCCGGTGTAATTGGCGCTTGGCGTCGCCACGATAGAATTTAGACTCATAGCCCAACTGCTCCAAGAGGCCCTTGTAGAAGTGCCGGGGTGTCAGCTTGGAATCCGCCAGGTACATCACCATAAATTTTGCTGAATCAAGAGAATCTTTGAAGCAGCGTAGGCCTGTCTGCTGGCATACATTTGCTTTGATTTGTCTAGCCTGGGCGGCGTCTAGACCTTGGGCCAGCAGCGGGGATAACAGCTGTACCCGCTGCGTGGCAATCTCTTCGGCTTTTTCCTGATCTCTCATGTTGAATCCCTCCGTTTTTAGGTTTCAACATGAGTCTATATCCTGGCCATCAGGACAGGAATGCAAAACGGGTGTGTACCCATAGATTTAAATTTGCCACAGGCCGGACAATCCTTGCCAGCCAGCCGGGGGCATCCCCCACATGATGCCAGATTTTTTGGAGCGTGGACTTGGGAAGGTGGGATGAACTTTCCACAGGTTCTCTGCCATATCTGATAGCGATGGATTTAAGACAGCCCAGGAAGTAATCAATCAACTCCAAAAACCAGTTTCGCCAGCGCCAGATGGTTGATTCGTCTGCCGTGACGGTCAGGGTACCCTTTGGGGTCACGACCGCCTCGACGCTTTCACTTCCATAGTGTTTGTATGGAACTAAGATATCCGGGAGTTCGTGGTGCAACCGATTACAATGATAGCAACGGAGTCTGCGAATGACTAGAACAATGGTGTCTCCTCTGCCATTTATGTATTTGCGCCGGCGGCTGCCTCTAACCTTCAGTGGTTCACTACAGCATGGACAAAAATTCTGCTCCCCGCTCCTTACGAAAAACTCCCTTCACGGGGTTCTCAACCAGCTCATATTTTGATAAAATAACCATACTAAGTGGTGGACGCCTCTGGTGCTTCTGGTGGATACAGCAGCACATCAAACAGGGCGTCTTTTCCTTTCCTAACATGAATATGGTCATTATATACATCAACTTCCGGTCAGGCAATTACGTCAGCTTCTGGACTATATAGATTAGTGGCTACAGTCCCGTAGAACTTACGACAGCCCGAGAATCACCAAGGCAATAAAACAACCTTAGTATGATACTTTTTTTTGCGGGTCGACAATCATTATTATTTAATGTAAAAATTAATACTTTTATAAGGATTACTTAACATTTTTATAGTTAAATATGAATATACACATCAAAATTTTTAGATATATAGGCTTCTAATAAAAGGAGGAAAAGATATGGAGAATAGGGCGGAATATCAAGGAAAGATGGAGGCCCAACTCAGTGAGTGGGGCGCCGAGCTGGACAAATTGGCAGACAGGGCGGACAAAGCAAAAGCAGACACCAAGCAGGGTTATCACGATCAGATTGAAGCCTTACGATCCAAGCATGCATCAATGAACGCAAAACTACAGGAACTAAAAACGTCGAGCGATGATGCCTGGGGGGATCTAAAGGAAGGGCTGGATCATTCTTGGGATCAAGTAAAAGATACCTTCACCAAAGCCATTGCCAGGTTCAAGTAAACGCTAACATTTTCTTGCCCCTTATCTGGGTTTTGGACTGTCCAGTGGTTCTGACACTATTATGCGAGGAGGGATAGTTGTAGTGATACGCTGGTTTATTAGATGGATTCTGAATATTGCAGGGATCATATTTACAGCTTATGTCATAGTCGGATTTAATGTAACAATAGTGGGGGCAATAGTCGGCTCCATTATTCTTGGCTTTATCAATGCCACGATCCGTCCGCTTATTCTTCTGCTTACCCTCCCTATCAACCTGCTGACGCTGGGCTTGTTTACGTTTGTCATAAACGGCCTTATGCTGTGGGTAGTCAGTTTATTGGTAAAAGGATTTGCAATCCAGAACTTTGGAACCGCTGTTTTTGCTGCTTTGCTCCTAACTGTCATCAGTTCTGTGATCAGCTTTTTGGTTAAGGATTAGCTTGGTATACTGCGTAAAAAGGCATCAGCGATTTTTCAAGGAATCGGATCCGGTCCAAATTAAATATGAAATGCTTCGTGACAAGATGGTTTCAAATAAGTCGGTCGTACAATTAAGTGACCATAAGTAAACAAGGAGGTTTTCATAATGACTATGAGAAATTTACTATTATTGGTAAGCAAGGAGAAAAGAAAGAAAGAGAGAGTAAAAGCAGCGCAGAAGTTCGCTGTGGGAATGGGCGCCGCAGCCGCTGTAGGTGTAGCAACAGGAATTCTTATTGCTCCAAAGTCGGGAAAGGAGACGCGAGAAGATTTGAAGAAAAAAGCTGTAAACACTATAGAAACCGTCAAGGGTACAGTTCAGATGAAGGCAGAGATGGTGAAGGATTCCGCGGCTCATGCTGCGCAGGAAGTGCGTAATGTCATGAAAGACGTTCATAGAAAAACGGAAGGTGTAAAAAAGGACATTAAGGACGGTTACCATGAAATCACACAGGATATTCATAAAACTGCTGAAAATATTTCGAATGAACTTAAATAAATCTGTAGAGTGAGGAACACGAACCCGTCATCGCCCACCAGAAAAACCAGGCCCTCCGGAAATCAAAATCTCCGGAGGGCTTTTTAGCGCCGGTGCGAGGCTCCGAAGAAGCTTGATTTCTCAGGCAACAACTGATACCCCTTTGTGTATGATAGTAATAATGATTTGCGAGGGGGGAAATAAAATGCATGGACACAACCATGTTCATGAGTTTTTAGGATCTACAACTTATTATGATGAACACAAGCACCGCTACTCGGGGAGCAGCAGTCCAGTCTACTATGTGGGAAATAAACATGTTCATAAAATAGTGATAATAATAGAAATTGAAGACGGCCATGATCATGAAATAGAAGTTATTACCGGGCCTGAGATTTACACCGACAGGGGACATGTGCATCGCTTTTTAGGAAAAACAAGCCGCCGTGGCAGGAAGCCGCATGCGCACAACTATGATGATATGGCTATGCCGCCTGTTGCCTATTTTTATGCATAAAGAAACCCGGCACAAGCCGGGTTCACTACTCGATTTCTTAAAATATCGCGTTGATCAGCAATTCAAAGAAAACCCTGCTGTTCATCTTAATCTCATCAACACTACAGCCTAGAACTTTGTCGCATATTTCAATCATTATACAAAGATAGCCAGGAAGTGTCAAAACGAAAAAAACAAAAATAATCTTTCCGGCAGGGTATTGATTTTAGTTTGCTTTTTTGTAATAATAAAGCCATAAAAACTTGATACATGGAAACAAAGTTGTTTCTGACCCCAGAGACTTAGGCAGTTTCTACGAGGTAAAGACGCCTCATACCGGTCATTGATCAATGACCGGTGTGAGGCTTTTTTATTTTCCAGCTGGCGAAAGGAGGGTTAAAGCTCTTAAAAATATTTATTTTCTTTTGTGTCAAATAATTTACAGGAGGTATGTAATGTGAAAACGGCCCAGGATGTTCTGGCCTTCGCCAAAGAAAAAGATGTTAAAATGGTTGACGTGAAGTTTATCGACCTGCCCGGCGTGTGGCAGCATTTTTCAGTACCTATTCAAGAGTTTGACGAAAATACTTTTGTTGAAGGTTTAGGTTTTGACGGTTCAAGCATTCGCGGCTTCAGGGTCATCAACGAAAGCGACATGATCCTCCTCCCGGACCCCACTACAGCCTGTATCGACCCTTTCTGCAAACACACTACTTTGAGCATTATTTGCAACGTGGCGGACCCGGTAACCGGTGAGAGATATAACCGCGACCCGCGCTATATAGCCCAGAAGGCGGAGGAATACCTGATCTCGACCGGCATTGCCGACCAGAGCTACTGGGGCCCCGAGGCGGAATTCTTTGTTTTTGATGATATCAGATTCGACCAGAACCAGCATTCCGGCTATTACTTCATCGACTCAGCAGAAGGCATTTGGAATTCAGGCCGTGTGGAAAGCCCCAACCTGGGTTATAAGCCGCGCTACAAGGAAGGTTACTTCCCGGTCGCGCCTACCGACTCCCAGCAGGATTTGCGCACCGAGATGGTTTTAACCATGCTTGAGGCAGGTATCCCGGCGGAATGCCAGCACCATGAAGTCGCCACGGCGGGACAGGCTGAGATAGACATGAAATATGGTACTCTGACCAAAATGGCTGACCATTTGATGATGTTTAAATATATTGTAAAAAACACAGCCAAAAAATACGGCAAAACAGCAACGTTTATGCCCAAACCGCTGTTCCAGGACAACGGAACAGGCATGCACGTGCACCAGAGCCTCTGGAAGAACGGCAAACCGTTGTTTTACGATGCCAACGGCTATGCCAAGCTAAGTGAGATGGCCCTTTATTATATCGGAGGCCTGCTGAAGCACGCGCGCGCTCTTACCGCCATCACCAGCCCCACCACCAACTCTTATAAGAGGCTGGTGCCCGGTTACGAAGCCCCGGTAAACCTGGTTTATTCCCAGAGGAACAGAAGCGCGGCGGTGCGCATTCCCATGTACTCCAGTAATCCCAAGACCAAGCGGATCGAGTTCCGCCCGCCCGACCCGTCCTGCAACCCGTATCTGGCCTTTGCCGCCCTGCTGCTGGCAGGTCTTGACGGGATCAAAAATAAAATTTACCCGGGCGAGCCTTTAGACAAGGACATTTTTGATCTGCCGCCGGCGGAGGCCAAAGAAATCCGCTCCGTACCGGGCTCTCTGGAAGAAGCTTTAAAAGAACTGCAGGCGGACCATGAATTCCTGCTGCAGGGCGGTGTTTTTGACAAGGACCTGCTGGAAAGCTGGATAGAGTACAAGCTCACCAGGGAACATGACGCGATCAGGCTGCGGCCGCACCCGTACGAGTTCATGCTCTACTATGATATATAAACCGGATTATTTTGAAACAGCTGTTTAAGTATATTCAGGCCTCTCGTTCCGTAAGGACGGAGGCCTTATATTTCCAGCTTACAGGGGGTTATACCCTTGCCTGACAGTGTTGAGAAAGCTTTTGGGCATTTTGCCGCAGGCCTGTTATTACCCCGGGAGCAGCTAAAAGCCGCCATAGAAAAAAGCAACCAGGTAAACGAGTGGGCCAGGCGCAGATTAAAATCAAGCGGGAGCTTTTTCGGAGGCTCTTACCGCAGGGGGACCGACCTGCCCCAGGAAAGTCTGAAGTATTATCTTTTACTCGGTCAGAGAAATTTTTATGAATGCAATGAAAACTCCACAAGAATGTTATTTATTTTGAGAAAGAGGTTAGCAGAAGAATTCAGCCCGGTGGTAGTCAGTGAAGGAGGCATGGTTGTAAGGTTATGCTCCGCAGGGGCTGTGGATCTTGACCTGGCGCCCACCATAAAACTGAGCCGCGACGGTTACCTTTGCCCCAACGGTCAGGGTGGGTGGTATAAAATAAACCCGGGCCAGGAGGAAATAATTTTCAAGAAAAAAGAAGAGCATTCCTCCAGCAGGTTTTTAAGGCTCGTTAAAATTATCAAGGCCTGGAACCTGTGGGCCGGGCTGCCTTTTAACGCTTATTTCCTTGAACTGCTTGTTTATTACAGGGTCAATGACTTCAAAAAGCCGTACGCCGAGCTGGTCCATTCTATTTTGATGAGTATGCGGCTTTTCCTGCCGGAGTTTCTTAACTGCCCCGCGGCAGGTGAGGTTGTATCCTCAGGCTCCAATTCCGCCGCGGGGCAAAAAGTCCTCGATGAAGCCCTTGGCTTTGCCTCCAGGGCGCTGCACGAAGATAACCCCGCACAAGCTATTCTCCTTTGGAGATCAATACTGGGCGATAGTTTCCAACCATGAGCCGCCTGTTCGAGTGGGCGGCTCGTTTGTCTTTTGGCCTGAAATAGACTATACTGGTTTTAAGGTACAACAACGGAGGAAAGCCATGGGGCTGGCCAAACGACTGGCCGCGATCGCTTCATACGTGCCTGTGGGAAGTGTAGCAGCCGACATAGGCACCGATCACGCTTACCTGCCCGTATTTCTGGTGGAAGAGGGCATCTGCGCCAGGGTGATTGCCACCGATATCAAACAAGGTCCATTCGCGTCCGCGCTGCGCAGGATTGAAGAAGCCAAACTGACCGGTAAAATAGACCTCAGGCTGGGCAACGGCCTCGACGTGCTGAAACCGGGTGAAATCGATGTCCTGGTTCTGTCCGGTATTGGAGGCAATACCATCAGGGAAATCCTGGCCGTCGCGCCGCATATCACTAAAACCGTGAGCAGGCTTGTCTTGCAGCCGATGGCGGACCCGGGGGACCTGAGGACCTGGCTGGCGGCCAACGGCTGGAAAATAAGCGATGAGAGGCTTGTAGAAGACGGCGGTAAAATATATATTGTGATCATGGCCATACCCGGCCAGGAAGAAACTAAAGACCCTTTCTTGCTGGAGTTGGGCCCCAGGCTGTTGGAAAAG
>JBAZQW010000079.1:0-9042 GCA_041645005.1 Desulfotomaculaceae bacterium
TACCTGAGAACACAGGGTCAGCCCATTGTGACCGTACAGAGGGGTTTGCAAGAGCTTGGCGGTCGCCTGCCGGCTGGCACAAAAATAAAAGGAGTCGGCACCACCGGCAGCGGCAGGAACCTGATCGGTGTTATTATCGGCGCTGACGCCGTTAAAAATGAGATTACTTCCCATGCTGTCGCCACTTCCCATGTTGTGCCGGGAGTGCAGACCATTCTGGAAATAGGCGGGCAGGACTCAAAGATCATCATACTGCGCAACGGAGTAGTCTCGGATTTCGCAATGAATACTGTATGTGCCGCGGGCACCGGTTCATTCCTGGATCAACAGGCTGCCCGCCTGAACATTCTCATAGAGGAGTTCGGGGAAATCGCCCTGCAGGCACAGTCGCCGGTCAGGATTGCCGGACGGTGCGCGGTGTTTGCGGAATCAGACATGATTCACAAGCAGCAAATGGGCTGCAGTCTGCCTGACATTTTGGCCGGACTGTGCGAAGCCCTGGTGCGCAATTACCTTAATAATGTGGGCAAGGGCAAAGAAATTATAGCGCCGGTGGTATTCCAGGGTGGTGTGGCCGCCAATGTCGGTATGATCAGGGCTTTTGAAAAAGAACTGGGGCTGCCTGTTAAAGTGCCTCCTTACTTTAACGTAATGGGGGCGGTGGGTGCGGCACTATTGTCCAGAGAAGCTGTGGCCAGAAAAGGGCCAAGCTGTTTTAAGGGATTCAAGGTGTCCGAGATGAATTTTAAGACAGGAAGCTTTGAATGCTCCGGCTGCCCCAATCTTTGTGAGGTAATAGAAATAAAAGAAGAAGGAATTATAATCGCCCGCTGGGGAGACCGCTGCGGCAAGTGGAGCAGCGCGGTGAAAAGGGAAGAAAAAATCAGCTGAAAGGTTACAGCAGTTGCGTATAATTTTAATTAATATATTGCTTTTGATAGATTATATTTGATAAAATGTTTTTAACTATTACCATTATTTCAGAGTAGAGAGGAGTAAGAGAAGAGATGAGTGAAAAAACCAAAATTCTCTTGAAAGAAAAACACATGCCCAAGGCCTGGTACAACATTCAGGCGGACATGCCCAATCTGCCCAAACCAGCGCTGCACCCCGGCACCAAGCAGCCCGTGGGACCGGCGGATCTGTCGCCTATCTTCCCGATGGCTTTGATCGGGCAGGAAGTGACTCAGGAGCGCTGGGTGGAGATCCCGGAGGAGGTTCAGGAAATCTACCGCCTCTGGCGGCCGACACCGCTGCATAGAGCCCGGCGACTGGAGAAAGCCCTGGATACCCCGGCGAAGATTTACTACAAGTACGAAGGCGCCAGCCCCGCCGGCAGCCATAAATTGAACACAGCCGTCCCGCAGGCTTATTACAATAAAAAGGAAGGCATTAAACGCCTTGCCACCGAGACAGGCGCCGGTCAATGGGGCGTGGCCCTGTCCCAGGCCTGTAACTTCTTTGGCATGGAATGCACCGTATACATGGTTAAGGTCAGCTACCACCAGAAACCATACCGCCGTACCATGATGCAGATTTTTGGCTCGGAGGTGTTTGCCAGCCCCAGTGAGCGCACCAACTCCGGCAGGGAGATCCTGAAGGCTGATCCTGACTCCCTGGGCAGTCTCGGCATCGCTATCAGCGAAGCGGTGGAAGATGCCGCCGGTCGTGAAGATACCAACTACGCCCTGGGCAGTGTCTTGAACCACGTCATGCTGCATCAAACCGTTATCGGGCTTGAGGCTAAAGAGCAATTAGAAAAAGTGGATGCGTACCCGGATGTGGTGATCGCCTGTTGCGGCGGCGGCAGCAACTTTAGCGGGACTGCCTTCCCCTTCGCTTATGATAAAATTGTCAAAGGCGCCAAAGTGAGGCTGTTGGCCGCGGAACCCAGCGCCTGCCCCACTTTGACCAGGGGACACTTTGGCTACGATTTCGGTGACGTGGCGGGGTTTACGCCGCTTCTTTGGATGTACACGCTGGGTAAGGACTTTATGCCCCCCGGCATTCACGCGGGCGGTTTGCGCTATCACGGCGACTCTCCTCTGGTGAGCCAGTTGGTTCACGATGGCATCGCCGAGGCCAGGGCTTACGGCCAAACCGCGGTATTTCAATCAGCTATGATTTTCGCTAAATGCGAGGGGATCATCCCTGCTCCGGAATCCTCTCACGCCATCCACGCCGCTGTGGAAGAAGCATTAGCGGCCAAGGAGGCCGGTGAGGCCAGGACCATCCTCTTTAACCTCTCAGGTCACGGTCTGCTTGACCTGCCTTCTTATGAAACCTACCTGGAGGGCAAATTGATAGATTACCCCCTGCCGGAGGAAAACTTGAAAGACGCGCTTAGCAAGCTGCCGCAGGTATAAGGAAGTATGAGATGACTAAGAGGGGCGCTCCAAGCTGGAGCGCCCCTTATTATCTAATAACCATTATTGACTGATTTAAATAAATCATGCGTTTCCAATGGGGACATTCCATCGGGGACATTCCATCGGGGACATTCCAATGGGGACATTCCATCGGGGACATTCCATCGGGGACATTCCATCGGGGACATTCCTCTGCAGGAGGTGTGTCCCCTCTCCGCTGTCGGAGGTGTGTCCCCTTTCCGCTAACGAATAAATTCGCACCTACGACCAAACGGGCGCTTCTTTTGGCAACTGTAATGTGATATAATATGTTGCATATTTTGTAAGCGGAGGTCTAACGGTGGAAATAATCACTACCCATACTAATACAGATATGGACGCTCTCGCTTCCATGGTAGCCGCGCAAAAGCTTTACCCGGGCGCGGTAATGGTTTTTCCCGGCCCTCTCCTGAAAAATGTTGAGGAGTTTATGGCCCTGCATAAAGACACTTTGAATGTGAGAGCGGTCAGAGACATTGAGCCCGATTTAATTGAGAGAGTGATCCTGGTCGACACGAAGTCACCTGGCCGTCTGGATAAGCTGGCCCAACTGCTGGAGAAACCTGGCATTGACATACATATATATGACCATCATCCCCGCGGCGAGGGCGATGCCAGGGGTAAGCTGGAAGTGGTTGAAATGGTAGGGGCTACCACAACACTGCTGGTGGAAAAGATTATCGAGAAGAACTTAAAAATCACCCCGATGGAGGCGACGGTGCTTTCCCTGGGTATCTATGAGGACACCGGGGCACTGGTGTTTTCCAGCACAACGCCGAGAGACGCCGGGGCGGTTTCCTATTTGCTGGCTCAGGGAGCCAATCTTGCCGTGATTGCAGAGTTTCTGGAACGTCCCCTCACTGAGGAGCAGCGATCTTTACTAAAAGCGCTGCTGGTCTCGGCTGAACGTTATGAGATAAACGGGATCAAGTTTCTGATCGCTAAAGGCAACGTGGATGAGTTGGTTGGAGGTCTCGATCTTTTAACTCATAAACTGGTTGATTTCGCCCACCTGGACGCTGTTTTCACCGTGGTGGAAATGGAAGACCGTGTCTATATAGTGGCGCGCAGCAATATTCCAGAGGTGAGCGTCAAAGATATTCTTGACGTTTTTGGCGGAGGGGGACACCCGTCGGCCGCTTCGGCCATCATTAAGAAGGCAAAGCTGAAAGATGTGGCGGAACTTCTTCTTGAGACTATCCGTTCCAAAGCCCGGCCGGCGACTACCGCTGCTGATATTATGTCAAGCCCGGTAAAAACTATAACTCAGGAAATGGTTATTGAAGAGGCGGGGCGGATCATGCTCAGGTATGGCCACACCGGCCTGCCGGTTGTAAAAGGTGAGCTTGTGGTAGGTGTGATCTCCCGCCGCGACGTTGAAAAAGCAACCCACCACGGTCTCGGTCATGCTCCTGTAAAAGGGTTCATGACCAATAACCCGGTTACCGCCAGCCCCGGGACGCCTGTTTCTGTGGTCCGTGAACTGATGATTGAGCATGATATAGGAAGGCTGCCGGTGCTTAAAGAGGGCAAACTGGTGGGTATCGTATCCCGGACCGATGTTCTGCGTACGCTGCACGGTGAGGTGCAGGCAAGGCATGAGAAAATACACAGCGGTGTTAGCTGTGACAAACCGGACAAAAACATTCGGGAGCTGATGTACCGGGGATTGCCCGCGGAATATGTGCAGATCCTGGAATATGCCGGTGCGGTGGCCGCCAAACTGGGCTATAAGGTTTTTGCGGCGGGAGGCATTGTGCGCGACCTGCTGCTGGGCATGGACTGCCTTGACATCGATCTTGTTGTTGAAGGGGACGGCATCGAGTTGGCCCGCGCGCTCAGTTTGGAATACGGCGGCAGGGTCCGGGTCCACCCGAAATTCTATACCGCCACTGTATATTTTACAGACGGCCGGCAGGTAGATGTGGCCACGGCGCGTGTTGAGTTTTATCAGTACCCGGCGGCCATGCCGCAGATAGAAACATCTTCCCTGCACCAGGACCTGTACCGGCGTGATTTTACCATAAACGCCATGGCGGTTTCGCTTAACAAAGATGATTTTGGTGATGTTGTTGATTTCTTTGGCGGAAGAGAGGACCTGGAGCGGGGTGTGCTGCGGGTGCTGCACAATTTAAGCTTTATTGAAGATCCGACCAGGGTTTTAAGAGGGATAAGGTTTGAAAAACGATATAATATCAACCTGGAGCCCCAAACTTTAAAATTAGCCAGAGAGGCTGTGCAAAACAAAATGCTCGCCAGGGTTTCACTGGAGCGGGTTTGGGAGGAACTGAGGTATATCCTGCTGGAGCCCCGCCCAAGCCTCGGACTGGCACGCCTGGTAGAGCTGCAGTTATGGGACTATCTTTTCCCCGGTGTGTTGTATGCGGAAGGCAAAGAGGTGTTGGATGAGCTGCACCGTTCCATCAAGGTGCTGCGTTCCTGGGACCTGGCGGAACCTGACGAACCATGGATGGTTTACCTGATCGCGGTCCTGCACCAGACGGACGGCGACAAAGCCAGGGAGATCTGCCTGAGGTATCATCTTAACAAAAGGCAGTTGGAAAAAGTGTCAGCTGCTTTGAGAGGCTGGCGCGGCGTTATGGAAGGGCTTAATCATGTGGACGGCCTGACCATGAGTGAGTTGGCCAGGCGGGTTATGTCCGTGCCGAGAGAATGTTATCCACTTATATTAGCCTACCTCGTCAACTATGTCACCAGAAGGAGGTTCCGCCAGGTTCTTACCGCCATATGTTACGATAAGCCGTCGATTAACGGCAAAGACCTTCGTTCTTTAGGCTTTAAACCGGGACCAGCTTTTAAGATGGCGCTGGAAGCGGTCTGGCAGGCCCGCATTGACGGACTGGTGCGGACCAGGCAGGAAGAGCTCAGCTATGTGAAGGAATACTTGTCCGGTTACGAAGGAGCGATAAACGATGTTTGATTTTCCAAGCTTGCAAAGCATAGCCTTAATGCTGCCGGCAATTGTCCTGGGCCTGACCTTTCACGAGTACGCCCACGGCCTGGTGGCCTACCGTCTGGGAGATAATACCGCTCGTGATTACGGCCGGCTTACGCTTAACCCGGTGGCGCATGTGGATCCCGTGGGACTGATTCTGCTTTTTCTGGCCGGGTTTGGCTGGGCTAAACCAGTTCCGGTGAACCCTTATAATCTTAAAGGGGATGTTAAGAGGGGCATGCTTTTAGTATCCCTGGCCGGTCCGGCCATGAACTTACTGCTGGCTATAGCCGCGGCGGTTATTTGGGGCGCGCTGGCCGGATTGAAACTGCCTTATTTCAATGATATCATGAGATACATCATTCAGATCAACGTGGTGCTGGCTATCTTTAACCTGATCCCGGTGCCTCCCCTGGATGGCTCAAAAATTCTGGCGGGGATCCTGCCCGGCCAGCAGAAATGGCTATACCAGCTTGAAACGTACGGAGTGATTATTTTAATCCTGCTGGTGTTTACAGGGGCAATAGGATTTATCTTTAATATTTTTGTAAGGCCTATCGTCATAGCTTTATTTTCACTCGCCGGATTTATTTCAAGCCTGACATTGTAAACAAACGGCTCACACCGAAGAATAGGAGGTCTATCATGCGTATTCTTTCAGGTATTCAACCCTCGGGCTCCCTGCACCTGGGCAATTATTTCGGGATGATGAAAAGGATGGTGGATTACCAGGAAAATAACGAGTTGTTTTGTTTTCTGGTTAACTACCACGCCCTGACTTCCGTATTCGATGCTCCTTTCTTAAGGCGCCAGACTTACGAAGCGGCCTGTGATTTTCTGGCCCTGGGGCTTGATCCCGTTAAATCGGTGTTCTGGGTGCAGTCCGACGTGCCGGAGGTAACCGAGTTGACCTGGCTTCTCGCCAATGTAACCGGCATGGGGTTGCTCGAGCGAAACCATTCTTACAAGGACAAAATCGCTAAAGGCATCCCCGCCAGCCAGGGTTTATTCTCCTACCCGGTGCTGATGGCGGCTGACATCTTGCTTTACGGGGCTGAAAAGGTGCCTGTCGGTAAGGATCAGAAGCAGCACCTCGAGATTTCCAGGGATATTGCCTTCCGGTTCAACAGCACTTACGGCGAGACCTTTGTGGTGCCTGAGCCGGATATTGAAGATGACTTGGCGGTAGTGCCGGGGATTGACGGACAAAAGATGTCCAAATCATACGGCAACGCCATCGAGATTTTCAGCGATGAAAAATCACTGAAGAAAAAAGTTATGAGCATTAAGACTGACTCTACGCCTGTGGATCAACCAAAGCCGGTTGAGGGGAACCCTTTATATGAAATTTATGCGCTTTTTTTAGATGAGCAGGGCAAAGAAGAGCTTAAAGAGAGGTTTCTCACCCCCGGCCTTAAATATGGTGACGTGAAAAAAGAAATTTTCGGCGTCATCTGGGATTACTTTAAGCCATACAGGAATGAGCGGAAAAGACTGGCCGGGGACAGGCAATTTGTGGTGGGCACCATGCGGGAAGGCGCCCGCAAAGCAAGACAGGTTGCTGCTGTATACCTGGAGAAGGCCAGACGAAACGTGGGATTGGATTATTGGAATGAATGAAATATAGATTTAATATTAGACCAACTGGTTTTTAACCGGGTGGTCTTTTTTGTATAACGAAAACCACCTGCTATGCAGGTGGTTCCAAAGAGCTTTAGCTATGAGTAGAAAAATCTACCTCTGTTTGTTATAAAAGTGCAGGTTTAGCCAGCCGCACTAGAACAAAGAAGACAGGTGATATATGGAAAAATCAAAGGGGATATAGGAAAAATATTAAGGACTCTGTATTAAAAAGCAACTACATGAGGACATCGCATCAGACCAGACAAGTCTAAAAGAGTTCATAGACCCGGCTTCTACACCCAAACCCGTTCCTATCCCAGCGTCTAAACCCAGTTCGAGACATAGGCAAATATATGGAAATAATTGATCAATCCTCAGCCATAAGCGTATGCAGTTGAAAAACATTTATCTCTTGTGTAGACAATTTTTTAACCAAAAATGAAATTGGAAAAACATTACGCTAATCAAACTTTCAAAAAGTAAAGGGATTTAGCTGTCTTCATCTCTTTAAGTTCATCTTAGATCCGGTAAGTAGGGCTTGCTGAATAGATTGTAACCCCATATATATCAAGGATTTGGGAGCGTTCTTGACACTAACGCTGCGAAACATCAAGGTATGATCTGTGATTTGTTTTTTGCCAAAGATGAGGGGAGCTGGGTGCTGGAACGGGTTTGGGACTGAAAATTGGGCTTTTCTCGTTATAATAACTTGTCAGAAAATGTCGAGATGTATACAGATAATTTGAGGGCATTACAAAAAATTAGGTGGAATACATAAAAAGATTGCTTATGAGATTCCCCTTAAGTCTGTCCAGTAAAGCATCATTTAAAAACAACGATGTTTCCGTAATGGAGGGGACTGGCGGATAATGATGTTGTCCAATTTCGTTAACAAGGCCGCGCATGGCGGAAAGAGAATCAGGTTCTCTTCCACCTGGCATGGCGCCCAGGTACGATGCAATCTACCATTCCTTCATTCTTTAGTGCGCCAAGAACCCTGTGAATTGTTGGCCGGCTTACGTTCGGGCAAGCCCGTTCGATGTCCTGAATAGAAAAATCTCCCCGAAAATGTATAACTATTTCCCTTATCAAAGCAGTTTTTGTGCCTCGTTGATGCTCTGCGAGATTGACTCGTTCTTCGAATTCTTTATAGGCAGCTAAAAGGATACCCAGTGAATATTCAAGCCAAGGAACAGGATCATGCTCCCGCTCATGCCAGCCTTGCGAAGATTTTTCAAGGGAGTTATAATAAGTTTCTTTGCTCTCTTCAATGATTCTTTCGAGAGGGATAAACCTGCCGACTTCAAACCCAGCTTGATACAGCAATAATATGGTTAACAGCCGGGACATCCGGCCATTGCCGTCATTAAAGGGATGGATGCAAAGAAAATCGAGAATAAAAGCAAAAATTAAAATAAGGTCATCGATTTCACCTTTACCGCGGTAAGTGTTAAAGCTGTCGCAAAGTTCATCTATAGCGCCGGGCACTAAAAATGCTTTAACCGGCACAAACCTTACCCTTTTTGTTCCGTCGGCTAATTTTTCTTCAATTATATTGTCTGAATGCTTCCAAATACCTCCCGGCTGTGGGAGGTATTTGTACATATCCCTGTGAAGCTGTAAAACAACTTGTGGTTTGACAGGCATATGGACAGCAGAAGCGTGAATGTCCGCCAGCACATCACGGTAGCCGGATACTTCCGCTTCGCTCCTGTCCCTGGGAGCTGTTTTCTGGCGCATAATATCTTTGAGTTTTTGGTTGGAAACCTTAATTCCCTCGATCCGGTTTGAGGACTCGGCGCTCTGTATTTCAGCAATTTCCTGCAGAGTACTAAGGATTTCCGGTGATTGCTGGTAAAACAAGTCCTGCTTGCCCTTGTATTCATTTATTTTAGCTATAGCTCTGACTATATTTAATGGAATAACACTTAGTTTTTCTAACGAATTCAGATGAATCACGCCCTCAAGCAATAGGATCAATAATATAATCATTTTACTCTTAATGTTATCATGTGTAAAGGTATATGATAACATTATCCCATTATTTACTACGTA
>JBAZQW010000080.1:0-8997 GCA_041645005.1 Desulfotomaculaceae bacterium
GCTGATATCCATTCCTCTTTTATTCTCTGGTTCTCTGCCGCTTCCTGTTCATCATCCCGCCTCACCATACTCTGTCCCCCCACTCATTTTTATTTATCTTATTACTTTTAGGGTATATCTCTTCATGCAAATACCCAGGACTTATGGCTAATGAGCATTTGTTCAAAAATATTATAGGCTAATTGTCAATCAGAATCAATATTAAGTTGATCCAAGGTTTGGCCGCACCAGATGGTTTATAGTGGCCGACACGGAAACGAATCAACACCAGGCGATCAGCAACGAGCAGAACTTGAACGCCGGCCAGGGAGCAGGCATCCAGGCCGCGGAAAACATCTGCCGTCAAGGAGTGGAAGCTGTGATCACCGGAAACTGCGGCCCCAAGGCTTTCAGGACCTTAAACGCCGCGAGCGTCCGGGTCTACTGCGAAACTGGCGGCACAGTTGCAGCGGCCCTGGAAAAATTTAAAAACGGAAAATTAAAGCAAGCAGAAGGAGCCAATGTTGAAGGCCATTGGGCCTAAGAAAAAAACATTTTAAGGGAGGTATGAAGATGCCTAGAGGAGACGGAACCGGTCCGGCAGGTAAAGGTCCTGGAATCGGCAGGCGGAAAGGCCAGTGCGGCGCGGGCCAAGGCCAAGGCCAAGGTCAAGGCCAGGGCCAGGGCCAAGGCCAAGGTCAGGGACAGTGTCAGGGACAGTGTCAGGGACAGGCTCCCGGCAAAGGCCGGGGTACACTTGGTGCTTGACCCCCGGGTTAAACAAGTCCATGACTTTTCAGGCGGGAAAACAGCACAAATTGTGCCGGACATATGCAACAGCTGCGGCAAATGCTATGAACTCTGCCGCTTTGGCGCGGTAATAAAAGATGAAAGCAATGAACCAGCCTACGTCATAGACCACATAACCTGCGAGGGATGCGGCGTCTGCAGCTATTTTTGCCCGGAAAAAGCTATCACTTTCGAACCGTCGGTTAACGGGAAGTGGTATATCTCAGATACACGTTACGGGCCCATGGTCCATGCCAAACTCGGCATAGCTGAGGAGAATTCCGGGAAACTGGTATCCCTGGTACGCAGCCAGGCTAAAACGATCGCTGAAAACGAGGACCTGCACTATGTAATTGTTGACGGCCCGCCGGGTATCGGCTGCCCGGTTATTGCCTCTGTGACCGGCGCGGACTACGTGCTGATCGTAACCGAGCCGACATTATCCGGTGAACATGACCTTGAACGGGTTATCGAATTGATCAATTATTTTAAAATACCAGCCTTTCTATGTGTCAACAAGTACGATATAAATACTGAGATGAGTGACCAGATCGAGAAAAAAGCCAGGTCTGCCGGCATAAAAACCGCAGGCCGGATTCGCTATGACCGGGCTGTAACTGATGCCCAGATTAAAAAGCTCCCGGTTGTGGAGTTCACTGATGCGCCCGTGGCGTCAGATATCAGGGATATGTGGAACACTCTCGTACAGGAGATAAATTCAAAAACGAAAGGGAGTTAAGAAAATAATGAAAATTGCCGTTCCTATTGCCGGAGACCAGCTGTGCACCCACTTCGGGCACTGCGAAAGTTTTAATTTTTTTGATGTCGATCCGGAAACTAAAACTATTTTAAAAAAAGTAACCATGACTGCCCCGCCTCATGAGCCGGGCCTGCTGCCCAAACTTTTATCAGAAAAAGGTGTGAACATAGTAATCGCAGGCGGCATGGGCGGCCGCGCGCAGCAGCTTTTCCAACAAAACGGGATCAAAGTTGTAACCGGCGCCAACCCGGCCAGCGGCTCCCCGGAAGAAATAGTTAAAATTTACTTAACAGGTTCACTGCAAACAGGAGACAACCCCTGTGACCACTAGTTCACAACTATGTGAAAAGGAGATACTTAAAATGGAACATGATTCTAATTGCGACTGCAATGCAAACGGCGCCTGTGAGGGGGGACAAAACGACATTAATTTTATTGACTCCCTACGACTAAATGGTTATTATTTTTATGAAATGTGTTTCATATTTCCAAGCCGCTGATAGGAGAAAATGCCATGCCCAGACCCTCAAAATGCAGGAGAGTAGAACAGCTGCCCGGGTACACTTATTTCAAGCCGGCGGGCGTCCCTATGTCAGAACTTACTAAATGCAAGCTCAATTGAACTGAGAAACTCGGGTCTTGCAATACTCAGCCTGGTATTTGCAACAATGATCACTTTCTGGTTTTCTGGATATGAGAAGAAATTCGGGCAAAAAATTAATTCACCCATTTTGTTAGCTGACGCGGCACACATCCGTACCGATGTGTTGAGTAATGCAGTCGTTTTATTAGCCATTATCTCCAGCTTGATCGGTTATCAATTTGATAAAATAGCCGCTCTCATAGTTGTTGGCTTTATTGCCAAGACCGGCATTCAGATATTGTTGGATGGAGCCAGGGTCCTTTTAGACGCCTCTCTGGATTATGATACTCTCAGCAAAGTAGAAAAGATCATTGTAGATACGCCTCAGGTTGTCGAGCTTAAAACTCTGACAGGACGTAATTCCGGACGGTTCAAATTTATAGAAGCCGGTATTGTATTAACAACTCATAACTTGGATAAAGCTCATTTTATAGCAGGTTCTTTCCCGTTATCGTCCCAAGTTTATTCGGGGCAAACGGGGGCAAACGGGGACGGTTCTTGCCTTGCCCGGTAAAAACGGGGGCAAACGGGGACGGTTCTTGCCTTGCCCGGTAAATATTTACAAATAAAGTATGGGCTAGCCGGTTTGAAAGGGGAAGTTATGAAAAAGTCACTGTTACTGATCATTACCTTCACAGTTATCCTGACCGGGTTTTTCTCACCTCCGGCGAAAGCACAGGAACAGCCGCAGGTTATCCCGGTGTTTATCGACGGGCTGCCGGTTGTTTTTGACGTGCAGCCGGTTATCGCAAACGGCCGCACCCTGGTTCCCTTCCGGGCCGTTGCAGAAGCGTTGAACGTAAATGTAACCTGGGACGGCGCCAATCAGACGATACTGGCTTCGGATGGAAAAATATCTGTCAGGCTGCAGATTGGCGATATTACAGCTTACCGCAATGAGATACCTGTCACTTTGGAGGCGCCGCCGGTGATCCTTGACGGGAGAACACTAATCCCGCTGCGGTTCTTCAGTGAGGCCTTTAATTGCCAGGTGGTATGGGATGAGGTTTTACGTGGTGTAAAGATAGCTTGGCCGCTTAAATTAATGACGGTGACTGGCTTTTATGCCCTCGGGGATAAGGAGACCAGCAGCTGGACCAATCTTTTTGCCAAAGCCTACCCAGCTGAGGGCAGCGGCAATACCGATGTTGTATCGGTGCTGGCCCTGGGCTGGTACAGCCTCGATAAGAAAGGAAACCTGCTGAGCGATAGTGATTCTGGGTGGCGACGGCCGGACGGTTGGGAAGACATACTTAAAGCAGCCGATAAATACAACTTAAAGACCGAAATGGTGGTTCAACTAACTGATGGTGATGGCACTTTAACCAACCTGTTGACTAATCAGGCGGCCATGGATAAGGCAATCAGCGGCATTACCAAAGAATCTCTGTCATACAAAGGGGTAAATCTTGACTTTGAAGGTTTAGGCTGGCGTGATCAGGGAGAGAAATTAACCTCGGTGCGCAGTGACTTTGCCAAGTTTGTCCGTCTTTTATCGGGTGAGTTGAAAAAAAACGGCCGCAGCCTGACGCTGACTCTCCACGCGCCTAACAGCGCTTACAAAGGTTACGATTACCAGGTGCTGGGAGGACTTGCCGACCGGATAATAATCATGGCTTATGACTACGGCTCCCAACCGGAACCGCTGGATCTTGTAATTGAGGCCGTGGAGATGGCCAGAGCGGCTGTCCCGGCGGAAAAGTTGGCACTTGGGATTTCCACTCCCAGCGAGACCGCGGACAGCATCCTGAGCAAGGTGGGTGTGGCCAAGAGATACAACCTGCAAGGCATTGCCATCTGGCGGTTGGGCCTGGTTTCCAGTGAAATGTGGACTGCGCTGAGAAGTAGTGTGCAACCCAGGCCATAAACCAACAGTTATTAGGTGTCACAAACTCCTGATAAACATCTTTGCCTTTTCACTGTCCAGAAAATCATGGATATCCCCAATGCCAAGGCTTTTTAAAAGCTCCATCACAAATTTGTTATCAACCGGGGTCTGGGAAAGGGCTTCTTCACCGTATTTGTCCGCAAGGTCTGCGCCGGCTTTGGGATCTATAATTACTCTGGGTCCTCCTACGCATCCGCCGGGGCAACCCATTCCTTCCAAAAAATTAGCGTCAGGTTTTCCTGACAGCGCTTCTTTCAGCATAATCTTGCACTCCTGTGCGCCGTCAGCCTGTTTTGCCCGTATTTTTATTTCCCTACCGGGACGTATCCTGTTTAACGTATCCGATACCGCCCGGCTCACCCCGCCGGTTCTGGCATATATTCTGCCCGCCCGGGAAGAATGTTCGCTGTCATCCTCCTCCAGTTCCGCCGGGTTAATGCCCACCGCCTCAAAAATCTGTCCCACCTCCCGGAAAGTCAGCACCGCGTCCACGGCGTCTTTAACGTCCGGTTCTTTTGCTTCCGCTTTCTTGGCTATACACGGGCCCACAAAGACCACTTTAGATCCGTGGTGCAGGTGCTTGATCCCCCTCCCGCACGCCACCATGGGGGATACAGAGGGCGATATATGCGGGATCAAGTCCTTATAAAAACGTTTAACCATGGAAACCCAGATCGGGCAGCAGCAGCTGGTCAGTAAAAAGTCTTCGTTCCCGGTGACGTGCCTGTCAAATTCCAGCGCTTCTTTTAAAGACAGTATATCAGCGAAAAGAGCCACCTCCACCATGCCATAAAAACCGAGCTTTTTAAACGTCGCCCTCATCTTACCCGGAGTGACCCGCGGGCCGAATTGGCCGGTAAAGGCGGGGGCGATAATGACAAAAACCGGTACAGTGCGGTCCTTTAAAAGTTCAATAAGCGGCACAAACTCTTTTTTATCGATGAGGGAATACTCCCTGCATGTTTCCACGCATTCACCGCAGCCGGCGCAGTTATTCTGATGAATGACCACGTTGCCCTCCATATCCCTGACAATAGCGCCAAAGAGGCAGGAGGCCTCGCAGTTTTTCCTCTTATCATCGCCACAGTCAGGAGGGCAGTCCCTGACCTTGAACACAACCCTGTTCGGATCTCCGGCGCCGGAGGCGTAACGGATATATGCGTCTGTATATTTATTGCCGTCTTTTTTTAATTTCTTTATCTCCTCGGTCATTTCCCCACAGTAGCCTGATTTTACCAGCCTCTTGAATATTTCATCATAACTTGTGTCTCTCATTTTATCACCTGTCGATTGTTTGCCTGGTTTACTATCTGCCATTTGATAAAATTTTATTAGGAGTTGTCAACAACCCCGTCCCCCTGACACTCCCCCTTGACACTTTTAAGAAATCATATCCTTTAAGGAAGGTACTTTATTTCAGGCCTAGAATAAGTGTCATAAATATATTTGTTAACGGAGGGGTTTTTGTGTTTACAGGCAATGTTAAAAATTTGAATGAAATTAAACTCGCCGGCCCCGGCGTGGTAAACGCTTTTAAGAAATCCTTGATCGGCCCAGGGGAAGGCTGGGAAGGATGGGTCATGCGGCTTATAACTTTAAAGGACAGGGGATGCTCCCCGCGCCATGCCCACCCCTGGCCGCATATAAACTACATCCTGGGTGGCAGTGGCGTTTTGTCCATCGAAGGAAAAGATACTATTTTGGAAGCAGGCTCTATAGCGTATGTCCCGTCTAACGTCGAGCACCAGTTTGCCAGCGCCGGTGATCAGGACTTTGCCTTTATCTGTATCGTTCCCGAAGAAGGGGACAAGTAATAATTCTTCTGCCATATAAGACTTTTCTAAAACCCGTTTATGCGTAACGGGTTTTATTTTTCAACAGGTTCAGGAAACAATAAGTTGACAACCTAACCCTTTCGGAAACTGTTGACAGCGGATAGGTGGTTGGGTAGACTTTAAATATATAAGTATAATGATTGGTTTTATATATATAGTAGATTGTCAGGATTTAAATAAAGGGGTGGGGTATGCTGATTGGAGAGTATAAAAATCAGTGACACACTGGATATTACTGATGTCGTATGCCCTGTAACCTTTGCCAGGACACTGCTTAAACTTGAGGACATGCAGGTCGGGGAGGTTCTGGAAGTTTTTTTAAATGAGGGGGAGCCGCTCCATAACGTGCCTAAAAGCATCACCAATGAAGGCCATAAGGTTATCTTACTTGAAAAAGCCGGTAACAGGTACAGGATGCTGGTTGAAAGAGGGGAATAAAGGCGGTAAACCGGTATTGTCAGAAAGGGAGGCTCATAGTTGAGTTTTACCGAAGAACAAATTATTAGATACAGCAGGCATATCATCCTGCGCGAAGTTGGATCAAAAGGCCAAAAAAAGTTAAATGAGGGAAAAGTCCTGATTGTTGGGGCGGGAGGTCTGGGCTCCCCGGCGGCTTATTACCTGGCGGCCGCGGGGGTGGGGACTATCTGCGTAATAGATGACGATGTGGTGGATTTAAGCAATCTGCAGCGGCAGATCCTGCACACCACCGGAGACGTCGGCAGGGCCAAGGCGGATTCGGCTAAGGAAAAGCTGACGGCACTGAATCCTGATTGCAGGGTGATTTCGCTTCATGAAAGACTTAGCGCAGGCAACGCACTGGAGATAATCAAAGAATATGATGCCGTGGTGGACGGGACCGATAATTTCCCCACCCGTTTCCTGATCAACGATGCCTGTATCATGGTTAAGAAACCTTTTTTCCACGGCGGCATCCTCAGGTTTTTCGGGCAAGCCCTCACTGTGATACCGGGGCAGGGGCCGTGTTACCGCTGCATTTTTGGCCAACCGCCGCCGCCCGGCTCCGCGCCCACCTGCGCCGAGGCAGGTGTGTTGGGTGTTCTGGCGGGAACCATAGGGGTTATTCAGGCCACAGAAGTTTTGAAATACTTACTGGGACTGGGTGATTTACTGGTGGGACGGCTGTTGACCTATGATGCCCTGTCCATGCAATTCAGAGAGATACAGGTGAAGAAAAACCCCGACTGTCCCGTTTGTAGTGACAACCCCACCATAACCGGGTTAGTGGACTACGAACAGCAGGTATGTACATTGCGGGAGGGAGAATAGCAACATGAAGATTAAGCCTTATATAGTCATGGTATGTTACTTAATATACTGGATTATTAACTTTAAGAGGTGTTATGTTAGGAAATGAACGACCTGGAACAAAAATACGAACAATTGAAACAAAATTTGAAGGAATGCGGGAGTGTTATCGTCGCGTTTTCAGGAGGCGTTGACAGCACTTTTTTACTTAAAGCGGCGGTTGAGGCGCTTAAAGAAAAAGCGGTCGCGGTGACCATTACCGGAGAGTTATACCCGCCGGGTGAGACGGAGGAAGCTGTTCAACTGGCCCGGGCCATAGGCGCGGAGCACCAGACGGTTGAAAGCCGGGACCTGGACAACCCGGTATTTGCCAGCAACCCGCCTGACCGCTGTTACCACTGTAAGAAGAATGAATACGGAGAGATCTTGGAGATAGCAAGTGAACGGGGCATTAAAGTCGTGGTTGACGGAGTTAACACGGATGACCTGAGCGACTACAGGCCCGGTATCCGCGCCGGGGAGGAACTGGGTGTGCGCAGCCCGCTAAAAGATGTGGGGTTGACCAAAGAGGAAATACGGGCGCTGTCAAGAAAGTTCGGGCTGCCCACGGCTGAAAAGCCGGCCAACCCCTGTCTGGCCTCGCGCTTTCCTTACGGAACAAAGATTACCTTGGAAGGCTTAAAACAGGTGGGCGCGGCGGAAGCGGTGATCCGGAAGGCGGGTGTGCCGCTGGTAAGGGTAAGGCATCATGGCAACCTGGCCAGGATTGAAGTGCCGCCGGAGTACATCCCACTGGTAATGGAAAACTCCGCTGAGATTGAAAAAAGCATCAGGGATATAGGTTATAAATATATCACGCTTGACCTGCGCGGCTACCGCATGGGAAGCATGAACGAAACATTAGATTTAAAAAAGCGCTGACTAAATTTTTATGCCGAAAACGATTTTAGTCTTTACACGAATAAAGCCAGGGGATTATTCCCCCTGGCTTTATTCGTGTGGAATTTGATAAATTATGCCTGACAGCAGGCCATCTTTACCCCGGTTGATAGAAAGCCCTTTGATATTCTGGCTTTCAAGAAATCCCGCTATAATTTCATTGAGTTCAATTAATATTTTGGTCTGTTTTTCAAGGTCAGTGCTGGCTTTTATGTAAAAGTGTTTTGATACCACCCAGGTGATCACACCGCCCAGGGCCACACCTATCACACCGCTGATCATACTGAAAAAAGCGCTTTCATACATTACAAAACACCTCTAGAATCGATTCTGCATATGGTATAATTTTCCTTCTTTGGTAACCTAATTTTTCATACAATAAAACATTATTATTTCTATACAATATGAAATAAAAATATTTTATTAATCTAATAGAGGAATTATATATATTCATAGTGAAAGGGTAGGCGAGCTTTATATAAGATGGAGGAGGATCGACATGCGCCCACAGATAATGAATATTTTCGAAAATATGCGCAATGATAACGCTCTCAGCATCCAAAAGCGCCAAAGAAAACGGCTTAAAGGTTGTCGGCATATTTTGCGCTTATTCCCCCATGGAACTGGTATTGGCGGCCGGTGCCCTGCCGGTCGGCCTTTGCGGCACCAGGACATTGAGCAGTTAAAAACAAGAATCTCGGCCTTCATCGAAATGCTCAGCGGGAGTTGATCATAAATGTTCACTGTGGGAATAGACGTTGGTTCTGTTACCACCAAGGCGGTGCTGCTGAACGGCAAGGACTGGCGGTATGTGATCAGGCCGACCGGGTGCAGTCCCCGTCAAGCCGGCAAGGAAGCTTTTGAGGAACTGCTGGGCCGGGCCGGCCTGGAGCGG
>JBAZQW010000081.1:0-8964 GCA_041645005.1 Desulfotomaculaceae bacterium
ACAGGGAAGATTCGATGTTGGTTCCGGTTAAAGTAAGTTCGATGGATATTTGTTACCTGGACAAGAGAACCCCTTGGGTAGCAGCTATATTTTCATCACTTGCTCCAGGGGTGGGTCATTTATATACTCACAGAATACCCACAAGCTTTTTTTTGCTGGTAAAGTTCATACTGGTTATCTATCTTTCTCATTTGCTCCCGGCGATACATTATACTGCGATAGGGGCCTTTGAGCAGGCAACAACTGCTATTGACCCTCAATGGTTTCTTTTTTTACCATCACTATTGGGTTTTGCTATTTACGACTCATACGTTAATACCGCTGAGTATAACCGGCTTTTCAGTATGGAACAATCCCGCTTTATAAGAGATAACTACCAGGATCAGGATATATATAAAGCATTGGAGTGTGAGTTTGGGAAATGTTCGTAACAGCTACATTTGATTATTCATTTTACCTAGAATTGGCTATTACAGATTTGGAGAAGAGAGGAATCCCAAGAGAAAATATCGGCGGAGTTCCTTTGGACAGAAGAATAGAAGAAAGAAAAATAATGGATACTATTCACCGATCTGACGGTATAAGCTTGTTTGATGGAGCCACTGCTCTCGGAACTGTTTTTATGCTCTTTGGGGCAATATATGGTTTTATATTAAAATGGGGGCCTATAATATGGGCGTTAATCGGTCTCTTTTTCGGGGCTGTCTTAGGCTTTATACTGGATTTCTCAATCGGGAGAATACGTAGTTATAAAGATAAAAAAAGGACAAAGGATAAGTCTTCTGAAATTGTCCTTTTAGTTAAATGCGAAGAGAACCAGTATGAAATGGTTAAAAAGGTTTTATGGGATAATCAAGCGTTGGGTGTTGGTATTTTTAAAATAAACGATCTCGTAAATAAGTAATGGTCCCCAGATTATAAATAACCAGAATTCTATTAAGATTAATTCGAATAGACGCAATAGCGTCTTTTTTATTTTGCGACCTTCAAAGTGAAGAACGCAAATTCCCTGAGTCTATCACCAAAGGCCCGCTCCACGACCATTCTCACCCGTCAGGCTTTACTCAGGATCGGAATGGTTCTCAGGGATAGCGAGGTAGCGAAGGCTCTCAGGACTTACCTCGTTAAACTGGAAACCGTCGTTAAAGAGAAAGCTCCCCGGTTAATTAACGAATCTTTAATGGAGACGATAGGGGCTTACGGTCTTCCGTTAGACTATAAAGGGGCTTTGATACAGTTATTAAAGGAAAATAGCCAGCTAAAAACTCAGATTGAATCTGCAAAAGTGGAAATTAAAACTCTGTTACCGAAAGCCCAGAAGTTTGACGACTTCCTTAACTCTAAGGGCCACCTGTATATCGGGGATATGGCGAAAGTTCTGGATATTCCTAATATGGGGCCGAATAAGCTGTTTGACTTCTTGCGATTTTACGAAGTTCTTTGCTGGAATTCACAAAAAAGAAATGTCCCGACACAGAAATTTATGGATAAGGATTATTTTAGAGTCGCCTATTTTGAAAGTATGAAAGTTAACGAATCAGGCGAATTGGAACTAATCTCCACACCGACGACTTATGTAACCCCGTGTCGATCGTCTTTTCCGTTTTCTCCCTGGCCTCATTAAGAAGGGAGAGGTCGGTGGGATACCGGATGTCCGCCGGGGCACAAGTAGCGTCAAGCAGCAGCTTGCCCTTGTTTTCAGTTGGTTTCCATACTTCAAAATTGCCGGCTCCTGAAGAATTGCCCGGATCGCCTGGATCTTTATCTTTTGGTTCCCTAGGCTTTTCGCTCTGGCAGATCATCTTGTTGATCTTCTTCATAATCTTCTGATCCAATCGTTTTCGGAAGTAGACCATCAACGAGGGATCGAAGGGCGGTTCTATCTGGTATTTCTCCAGACCGATAAAATACTGGAGATATGGGTTTTCGGTGATCTGCATGCCTGGGATTACGGAGCTATGCTTAGCGAATCTGCTGCAAAAAGAAGAAAAGAAGGAAACCACAGGCCGGCTTCGCAAAGCTCCGCCCGCCTATGGCCCTTTTGTGTCCAGCCCCGGTGGTCGATTTAATTCTCATAGATCGAGCAGACTTTTTTTTCATGGACGTTAAGGGTTTTATAATATAATGTATATATAAAGGACGCAATGAGGCAATATTTATCCAAAGAAAAATCAGTATCAGGTGGTTTTACAATGCCGACTTACAATTATCCAATGGTCTATATCAGGAACCTGGCTAATTTGAAGGCGTCTCTTCTCTTTTCCGACAGGATTTCCTGCCGCGTATACGACAGCGAAGGATCAATTACCAAGAGATGCCAGAACGACAGCTTTTATAATCTGGTAATAAAACAGGATGTTGTGGACGGCGAACCCCGGGTTGACCTGGCTGTTAACGAGACCGTGGATAACGGTTCACCGCGTTTTGAGCTGTCTCACGGTAATATTAGAAATAATAAAGTGCGCGGCTTGTATTTTAATAACCCGGATCTTGCGCCTGATAACCCCTGGGCCATTGATATATTGGACGAGGAAGAAATTTGCCTTCCCTGGGGGTGGATGGTGATCAGCTTGCACGATGTCCCGAAGCAATTTCCGGTGTCTGTATTCGATAACCTGGAATACTGCGAACTGTTAATCCTATTTAATGGAGGTTATGCAGTCATAAAAAAAGGCTGGGGCGCCCCGGATGACGCCAGCAAGAAAAAGATTGCCAATTTGCATGACGCGCTGACCCTGCTGACAGGCTGTTGATTTAAGCAAAACGATTAGTTTTAGGAGTGGCTGTATATATGTTTGCAACTGAAGCGAAAGGGCACCTTAAGATCCTTTTAGCTGATCCTGAAGTCCCCACCGTGATGTTGTGGGGCCCTCCCGGAGTCGGGAAATCCAGCATTGTTAAGCAGTTAGCCGCTGAAAGCGGCTGGGGTTTCCTCGACCTGCGGCTTTTGCTCTTGAACCCCATTGACCTGCGGGGCATTCCTTATCCTAACAGAGATACCCGGCAGGCGGACTGGCTTGCCCCTTCCTTCCTGCCCGATGTCGGGCGCGACGGCGCGGAAGGTGTTATACTCTATGACGAGATCACCTCCGCCCCACGGGCTGTGCAGGCTGCCGCCTACCAGTTGATCCTGGATCGTCGTATCGGTGAATACTCCCTGCCGGAAGGGTGGCGCCAGGTGGCGGCAGGCAACCGGGCCCAGGATAAAGGTGTCACCAACCAGATGCCCGCGGCGCTGGCCAACAGGATGATCCACTTTGAAGTAACCTGCTCGCTGGAGGATTGGAAGTACTGGGCGATCCCCAACAGGATTGATCATAGAGTGATCAGCTTTTTAAACTTCAGGCCTAATCTGCTTTACCGGTTTCCCAACCAGGCCGCTGAGATCAAAGCTTTCCCCAGCCCGCGCAGCTGGGAGTTCGTCCACAAGATCCTCCCTTCCTACGGTAACGTGGACAGGGCTTTCCCGGCTGTCTGCGGGGCGGTCGATGAAGGCCCCGCGACCGAGTTCACCGCCTTCTGCCGGATGTTGGAGCTGATTCCCGACGCGGACGAGATCCTGGACGGCAGGACAAAGTTTGTCCCGGATTCGCCCGATATGATTTACGCCTGCATCGGGGCCCTGGTCAGCAGCCTGTCCAACAATAAGACCACGGCCCGTTTAAATAACTTCATTGCCTTTATCTCCAGGCTGATGGTCGAGTACCAGGTGCTGGCCATCAATGACGCTGTGAAAGCCGACCTCCGGACTGAACTGGTTATGCTGCCTGAATTCCGCGACTGGCTGGCCAGCCATGCGGATGTCCTGGTGGGAACGGATTAGTAACTGGGAGGGGTGCCAGTGCCGGATTCTCATTATTTGATCAGCAAGGCTAGGGCTCAGATGCTCTTTAAGTATCCCTTCTTCGGTTCCCTGGCCCTCTTCCTGCAGCCCAGGGAGGACACGTCAACTCCGACCATGAGGACTGAGGGTTTTGAACTGATTTACCACGATAATTTTGTACAGGGCCTGGTAAAAACCGGCGGCATCACCATGCTAATGAGCGCCCTGGTCCACGAAGTAATGCACGCGGCCCTCCAGCACATCTGGCGGCGGGGTACCCGGGACCGGGAGCTCTGGGACATGGCCTGCGATTATGTCGTGAACCATATCGTCAAAGAACAGGGGCTCAAACTGCCGCCCGGCGTTTTCTTATCCGACCGTTTCAAAGGCATGACGGCAGATGCCGTGTACAATATCCTGCTCCAGGAACTGCCGCCTAAATCCCAGGACGAGGCGGGCAAAGTCTCCCCGTCAGGGCAAAGCGGCCCGGATAAACCCCGGCAGGATAAAAAGCCTGACGGCAGGCTCCTGGACGACCATTCCAAGTGGGGTAAGAACAAGAGCGGACAGGACGAGTCCACCGACTCCAACGCGGAAGCTTCGACCTGGAAGATGCGCGCCGCCCAGGCGGCCCAGGAAGTCCGGCAAAGAGGCCACCTGCCCGTCGGTATGATGCAGATAATCGACAATATCCTGTACCCCAAACTTGACTGGAAGCAGGCTCTGGCTTCCTTTGTCCAGCCGACCCGGTCGGACTACACCTTCATCCCGCCCGACCGGCGTTTCGACTACGTATTCCTGCCGGAGTTCGGCAGTGAAGGGCTGGAAGAGGTCGTTGTGGCCATTGATACTTCCGGTTCGGTCTGGCGTTTCTACAAGCAGTTCATCTCGGAAATGGTCAATATTGTCTACTCCTACCCGGAGTTCAAGGGCTATATTGCCCACTGTGACGTGGCTGTGCAACTCTTCCAGGAGCTTGACCCGGACAATATCCCGATGCAGTTTAAGGGCAGCGGCGGGACAAACTTCCGGCCCTTGTTTCAGGAAATCGAAAAACGCGGCATCACCCCGTCGTTGATGGTCTTCCTTACCGACGGAGACGCAGCCTTACCCAAGGACCCGCCCCACTACCCCGTGCTATGGGTCCTGACCGGAGAAAACAAGCCCATTCCCCACTTTGGGACCGTGGCCTACATGTATTTAGAGTAGGCACCCGTCAAGCGCGACAAGGGGACTCCGACAGGGGGACGGTTCGAAAGCGCCGGGATAAACCGGCATAGAGACGGGGATGAAAGAGCCATTTGCAGCTTGCTAACAGAAGAAGGGCGGCTTTGTAAATTATCTATGTTCCTGTGTGCGGATAAAATAAAGTCAGCCCTCCGACACCAAAAACCCTTATCTTTCAAAGGCTGTGGGATTTATCCCACGGCCTTTTAGTTTTCCAGGGGCGTGTGCTGCTAACACGACAGGAATTAACTCTGATTCATGGTAATTATTTTCCACAATTACACCTATTTTCCTCCCAAGTTCGACAAATTTTTATTTTCTGCCCCCTCTTAAAGGATTCCTACCCTTCGCATTGAAATTCATCAGAATACGACATTATTTTCTGTCACATACATCGAAGTGGAGCTGAAAACACATTCACGAGGACGACATAATCTCGCAGACAGATGCAACCAGGGAACGGATTAACAAAATAGCCGAAAAACTCACAAGAGAAAAGAAGCCGTTAAAGATAAAAAAACTGGAGTCCGATAAAAAACGGCTCCAATATCAGGCTTTGTTTTTAGTTGAATACTTATGGAACCTTGAGGAGGATGAAAGAAATGCTCATCATCGACCGCTTTGAAGGCGAATATGCGCTGATAGAAATGAACCGTAGAATTTTCCATATACCCAAAGTCCTCCTGCCTAAAGGAGCAAAAGAAGGAGATGTAATAACAATGCAAATTGCTGTCGATATGGAAGCCACCAAGAAACAGATGCGGTCTATAGATAAATTGGCGGATGAAGTTTATGAATAATAACGTCCATTATAATAGAATATGGCTATATTCTAACAAAGCAATCTTGCCTTATAGAAATATGATTACAGAAATTTATACAGATGAATTAAAACATGGGTCCAAATGGAATTATCTATTCACTTTAAACTGTGTCAACTGCAAGCAATACTAATCCTATAGTGGCTTAAACCTCTTTTCAAGGCATGACTTGCTCCTATCGCCTGGGGGATGCTCTAAATAAGTTACTTCTTTATTTTTGTTTATCTCCCAGTCCAGGTAGTGCTTATTGGCAAAAAGGATTAAATAGTTGTGGTCCTCATCTTGAACCACCAGCCTGTTCCCCGTAGACTCCAGATTTATCTCTTTCCCCAAGACCCACCTGGCCACGCTGAGTGGCAGGTGTTCTAAAAATATATCTACACCATATTCGTGTTTTAGCCTATATTCCAGCACTTCGAACTGGAGTGCCCCCACTGCCCCGATTACCGGAGACTCCGTTCCAGAATGCAGGTCGTGGTATTTTTGCAGCGCCCCCTCTTCAGCCAACTGGTCCATCCCTTTTATAAACTGCTTTCTTTTCATAGCGTCGCGCAGATGAACTCTGGCGAAAAACTCCGGCTGAAATCTTGGAATGGCTTCGTAGGTAAAGTCGCCATTTTCTGTCAGGGTATCTCCGATGCGAAAAATGCCAGAGTCATAAAAACCTATGACATCACCTGGAAAAGCTTCGTCAACAATAGTGCCATCCTGGGCCAGGAATTGCTTGGACTGCGACAGGCGGATTTTTTTACCGGAGGGAACGTGTTTAACTACCATTCCTCTTCTGAAAACACCTGAACACAGGCGGATAAAGGCTATCCTGTCCCGGTGGGCTGGGTTCATGTTGGCCTGGATTTTGAAGATGAAGCCTGAAAACTCCTCTTCATCAGGCTCGATAACCCCGGTAGACGCTAGCTTCCCGTGGGGGGGAGGGGCAAGCTTAATAAATGAATTTAAAAAATACCCGACACCGAAATTGGTCAGGGCACTCCCGAAGTACACCGGGGTCAATTGACCCTTCCTGAGCAAGTCCTCATCGTAGTCGTCTCCGGCGAGATCCAGTAATTCAATATCATCCATAAGTTTTTTGAGCAAGGAATGATCTATCCTACTAATAAATTCCGGGTCAGATAAACTACCAATGCTGGTGGAGATAATGTCCCGGCCATGATCCCGGCTGGTGTAAAGCTCAATTTTGCCAGATTTCCTGTCGTAAACTCCTTTAAAATCGCTGCCGCTGCCTATAGGCCAGTTCACTGGAAATGTTTTTATTCCCAGGACACTTTCAACTTCATCTATGAGTTCCAGGGGGTCTTTCCCGTGTCTGTCCAGCTTATTAATAAAAGTAAAGATGGGGATTTCCCTGTTTCGGCAAACATGAAAAAGCTTTTTAGTTTGCTCCTCGATGCCCTTGGCTGCATCGATAACCATAACGGCACTGTCTGCAGCCATTAGCGTCCGGTAAGTATCTTCGCTGAAGTCCTTGTGGCCGGGAGTGTCTAAAATATTGATTTTATGGTCATTATACTCAAATTGCATTACGCTGGAGGTAACCGAGATGCCTCGCTGCTTTTCTAGCTCCATCCAGTCGGATACTGCGTATTGCTTTGCTTTGCGGGCCTTAACCGTACCCGCGAGGCGCACGGCCCCACCGTAGAGCAGCAGCTTTTCGGTCAAAGTCGTTTTGCCCGCGTCCGGGTGGGATATGATGGCAAAGGTCCTTCTCTTTCTTACTTCATTCAGTAGTTTTACTTGCTGTATTTCTAACAAAACTTCCTCCAATATTGACTTAGTTTATGAAAACACAGGATTTTGGGGATTGGTAACGGGATGTGCACGGATTCAAAAAAGAGTAGTGTGCAGTGGTTCTATTATACCGCACACTACTCTTAGGAGTTAAAAATGTTGCTTGGCCTATGCTGGTGTTTCCTCCTTGGCCGGTAATGCGGCTTCGCCTGCTTGCGCGGCGATGGCAGCCACGTGAGCGTGCCCGTCTCCGATTGCCTTAACACCGGGCGGTAAAACAAGGTCTGCCAGAGTGATTTCTTCTCCGATATCCAAGCTGGAAATGTCCACCATTAACGTGTCAGGAATGCTTGAGGCGAGACATTCTACCTCGAGTCCCCATATTTGCTGGGTCAGGACGCCGCCTTTGGCAATCCCCGGGGCGATGCCGGTAAGGTGGATATTAATGGTGGCAAACACCTTATCCTTTAGTGAAACCTGGTGAAAATCGGCGTGGATCAAGGTACGCTGCACCGGCTCGTGCTGAACCGATTTAACCAGCACCTGGTGGTCCGTGGTTTCCTCGTTTTGCCTTATTTTCATATGAATCAGGGCATTCGAGCCGGCTTCCTCCAAAATCTTCTTTAGTTCGTTAACGTTAACCGAAATGGCAAAGCTTTCCATGTTTTTCCCGTAGACCACCGCCGGGATAAAACCCCTTTTTAGCAAGTCTTGTTTGTGGCGCTTGTTTCTTCCCAATCTCACCTGTGCATTTAATTCTGTATTCATTTAGTTTCTATAATCTCCTTTTTGCATTTGTACTTATTTCCTAATTGCTCTTTCCTTCTACCTCCTGCCTGACAGATTCTGGTATCATATCACCGACCAAGCCGGTGGCAAGGCATATGTAGGTATCTGCCTGCGGTTCGGTACCTGCTAATGACTTTATTATTCCCTTCATTGCCGGAATATTCTGTATCTTACTAATACCAAGACACAACTTAAATTATATAACAAATTAAACGTTGATACAACTGGATTGCCGGTTTTGGCGGACCTGACATAATAAAAACTGGCGTTAAATAATATTTAACACCGGTGGTAATAATACGAAAGAATTCCGGATTAATATTTATTCCTGAGCGTTCTCATGCCATGACCTGGAGAAAATGAATGTTCTTTAAATACATGATTTCGGGGGATGTTCCCTCTCATGAAATGATTTTAGAACTAGAAAAACAGCTCACCAACGACAGAATTACGAAATGGATTTATCATGATTTATTTTCATTCCAGTGGTGGGTGCTGCTGGCGTGCTGCTGGCGGTGTTGTTTATTCCATGGCTTGTATGGTGGAAGTATGTTGATA
>JBAZQW010000082.1:0-8927 GCA_041645005.1 Desulfotomaculaceae bacterium
AGCCGGGCGTTACGCGCCTGAGGTGCACCTGGAAGAAGACATAGGGAAAGCGGTTAACAAAGGAATCTCCCTGGCAGGCCCAGAGGAAATTGTCTGCATCACCGGATCCTTATACATGGTGGCCGAGGCGAGGGAATATCTGCAAAGTGATAATAATCTAAAGGTATAAAATGGAATTTATACTTATTGCGCCATAATTTTAAAATTTTCACCACAGCTTGTCATAAAATACTTATAATGATAAACTAACATAGTAATATCACTCTATTTTTGCCGGGCGGAGAATCTCTTATCATATCCGGGGGAAGAAGCTATGGCTAAAAATTTAAGGAGCTACGGTAGTACCTGGATCCTGGTTCTCCTTATATTAATAGGGGGCCTGACAGGCAGTGCCGTTGGTGATGCCCTGACACCTGTCCTTCCCTGGTTGAAGTCTACTTCACTTATCGGGTTAAAGCCGTCAACATTAGATCTCAGGTTTCTAAACCTGACCTTTGGCTTTACCTTTTCACTCGGACCGCTAACCGCGCTGGGCATGATTCTGGGCTATGTTGTCTATCGCCGGATTTGAAATGAACAGAGAAATTATTCTTGCCTCATCATCCCCCCGCCGGGCGGAGTTATTAAAACAAATTGGTTTGCGTTTCCGGGTTTTTTGCTGTGATGTGGATGAAACGCCGCCTCCAGGTTTAAGCCCTTCCCAACTGGTCGAACTCCTGGCTGAAAGGAAAGCCGCGGGTATTGCCGGTAAACTTGACGAAGGGATTGTGCTTGGCGCTGACACTGTGGTTGTATGGCAGGGGCAGTTGCTTGGCAAGCCACTTCATGAGGAAGACGCTGTCCGTATGCTCAGTAAATTACAGGGCAGCGCTCACGAGGTATATACCGGGGTAGCCCTGATTGAGGCAGGCAGCGGAAGGCGCCTGGTTGACCATGAAAAGACGGTAGTTTATTTCAGGTCGCTGGGGGAAAATGAAATCAGACGCTATGCAGCCACGGGAGAGCCCCTGGATAAAGCCGGAGCATACGCGGTTCAAGGTTTGGCCGCTATTTTTATACACAGGTTGGAAGGGTGTTACACCAATGTTGTTGGGCTTCCGCTGGCCAAACTTTCTGTGATGCTAAAACAATTCGGTTACGATGTGCTATAAAAATTTTCACAAGATTAACAGGATTAGTAGGATTAACAAGATTTCTAAAAAGATTAAAAATAGTCTTTAGATTCGTATACAATATATAGGTTTCATAATTTAATATCTAATCGATTTTTTACAAATATATAGTTAAAGAGGATAAATCAAAAATATAAGGTTATTGATTTATAAACCTACTTAAGCAATTTAAAGGTTTTTAATCCTGTAAATCCTGATAATCTTGTAAATCCTGTGAAATGTTTTTTGGAGTTGGTTCTTTTGGATACCGTTGGCTACCGGCCTACCATGAAGGAACTTCCCGAGGATATACGGCCGCGGGAAAGGCTTTTAAAAGAGGGAGCACAAGCTCTCTCCGATGTGGAACTTTTAGCGATACTCCTGGGGTCAGGTTTCAGGCAGGTAACCGCACTGGATTTGGCCGCACTGATCATAGCGCATTTTAAGAGCCTGCGTTCTCTTTTGGGCTCCACAATAGAAGAGTTAAGCGGGATTAAGGGCGTTGGACCGGCCAAAGCATGTCAGATCAAGGCCGCACTGGAGTTTGCCAGGAGGATGTCTCAATATACGGATAGCCCGCGCCCTGTGATTAAATCGCCCGAAGATGCCGCAAGCCTGCTGATGGAGGAAATGAGACACTTTGACCGCGAGCACTTCAGGGCGGTTTTGTTAAACACCAAGAACCAGGTCATCGGAACAGACAATATTTCAGTGGGAACACTGAATTCTTCCGCTGTACACCCGCGTGAATTGTTCCGCAACGCCATAAAAAGGAGCGCCGCGTCGGTGATTCTGGTGCATAACCATCCCAGTGGTGATCCGGCTCCCAGCAGGGAAGACCTGGATATAACCGAAAGACTCCGGGAAGTTGGAAAGATTATTGGCATTGAAGTCCTAGATCACATTATTATTGGAGATAATAGATTTATAAGTTTTAAGGCCAAAGGTTTCATATAAGCAAAGGCTGTTGAAAAAGCTTTAATAGCCGCAATACTAATTTTAAGAGAGGGGCCGGTAAATGCGCATCGGTCTGTTTTCAAAAGATATGGGGATGGATTTAGGTACTGCCAACTCCCTGGTTTATGTCAAGGGGAAGGGGATTGTGATCCGCGAACCTTCTGTGGTGGCCATCCAGAAGGATACCGGGCAGGTTCTGGCTGTCGGTGAAGACGCTAAAAGGATGATCGGCCGCACACCCGGCAACATTGTAGCCATCAGGCCTTTGAGGGATGGTGTAATCGCTGATTTCGACGTAACCCAGAGCATGATCAAGTACTTTATCAATAAAGCTTTACGGGGACGCACCTTCCTGGTGCGGCCGAGGGTTGTCGTAGGTGTCCCGTCTGGTGTTACCGCCGTGGAAGAAAGAGCTGTGCGTGAAGCTGCCCTTCAGGCAGGCGCACGTGAAGCCTACCTGATTGAGGAACCCATGGCGGCGGCGATTGGGTCCGGGCTGCCTGTTCACGAGCCAACCGGCAACATGATAGTGGATATAGGTGGTGGAACTACCGAGGTTGCCGTTATTTCCCTCGGAGGAGTTGTAACCAGCCGGTCTATCCGGATAGCCAGTGATGAAATGGATGATGCTATCATCAGCCACGTCAAGCGTACTTACAATTTATTGATTGGTGAACGCACAGCGGAACAAATTAAAATTAAGATTGGTACGGCCTATCCCGTAGAGCCTATGGAAACTGATGAAGTGAGGGGGCGTGATCTTGTCTCGGGTCTGCCCAAAACCGTTCAAATCACCTCAGTGGAGATCTATAAGGCGCTTTCAGAACCGGTATCCAGTATAATTGAAGCGATTAAGGCAACTTTAGAGCATACCCCGCCAGAACTGGCGGCTGATATCATGGACCGCGGCATTGTTATGGCCGGCGGAGGGTCCCTTTTGCGAGGCCTGGACCGCCTGGTGAGCGAGGAGACAGGCATGCCTGTGCATCTTGCCGACGAACCCCTCCTGGCCGTAGCCTACGGAGCAGGAAGGGTCCTGGAAAACATTGATGTGCTGCGCAAGGTGCTGATCCAGCCCAAAAGGCTAGCCTAGTTGGACGTGAGACATTAGATAGTGGAAGACAGAAGACAGAATGAACTTAAAAAATATTCTGTATTCTGACTCCTGACTCCTGTATTCTAAAAAGAACTTGGTGGGGAGTGAAGTATGGGGTGCGTTGGGTTACTGCCAAAAGACTGCTTTTCCTGGTTGTCCTGATAGCGGTCACTCTGGCGGCAATGCGCGCTACAGTTCCTGAGCGGACCCGGTTGACACCCCTGGGATCAAAATTCAGGGATGTTATTGAGCCAGTGCAGACAGGACTTACCTGGGTGGGCAGGCAAGTGCATTACTTGATCTCTTTCCCGGTTTCCATGGTCGGCGCAACAGCGCGCAGCCAGGCTCTGGAGCAGGAAATAGAGCGCCTTGAGAGTGAAATTATCCAGTTGAATGAGTATAAAATGGAAAACCAGAGGTTGACCGGGCTGCTTAATTACGAACAGGTTATGGCCCAAAAATTTAATCTTCTGACAGCGTCTGTAATCAGCAGGGATTCGGGCAAATGGTTTGGAACCGTGACACTAAACAGGGGTTTAAAAGACGGAGTAAAGGAAAACATGACTGTTCTCACTCCTGAGGGTCTGGTAGGACGGGTTGTATCCATTTCTGCTTCTACCTGCGAGGTTCTTTTAATCACAGACCCAAACAGCGGAGTCAGCTCTTTGGTTCAGGATACCCGTACTCCTGGCATTGTTGAAGGGGTAGATGGTAGAACGGTAATAGCCAGGATGATCCATATCCCCAATAATGATCCGGTAGAAGTTGGACAGGCGGTGGTGACTTCCGGCCTCGGCAGTATTTTCCCAAAAGGCATACCAGTGGGTGAAATTGCCGGCATCCGAAATGAACCTTCCGGGCTGTTCTTAAGCGCGGAAATACGCCCTTTCGCAAATTTAAACAATTTGGAAGAAGTGTTTATCGTGACTTTTTCTCAGCCTGAAACCAATTCCCCTCGTGTGGGAGGTCAGTAAATGCAGTTACCCTTTTACCTGCTCCTGCTGGGGGTTGTTATGATTTTCCAGACAACCATACTCGATACTGTGGCAATTGCAGGGATAAAACCCGACCTTGTATTGCTCCTGGTGGTGTTGAGCGGCTTCCTCCTGGGTACCAGAGAGGGGGCTTTTTTGGGTTTCGTCGGAGGAATTGTAGAGGACTTGTTTTCAGGCAGCTACATTGGTATAAACGCCCTTTCTAAAATGGCGGCGGGGTACCTGGCGGGGGCGGCAGGCGAGCGCCTTTACAGGGAAAACATCCCGATTGCGACAGGTGTAACTTTTTTCACCTCGCTGGCTGGTTTAATAGTGAATTACCTGTTGCTTTTATATCTTAATATTCATGTTTCACCATTATACGCTTTTTTCAGGGTGGCCTTACCTACAGCAGCTTATACCGCGGTGCTGGCACCGTTTATTTTCAAGCGCATCTTCCATTACATTCAGCTCCGGGGCAGAGATCTTTAATAGTCGTGGGTCGTGAGTATCCAGGCATTCCTTGCAGGAATTTTCTTTATGACATGGGGGAGGGGAGAGAATGGAAAGAAATTATCTGGAAAATAAGATGAGGATTTTTCTCATTGTTGTCTGTGCCATCTTTCTCATCCTTTTTGGCAGGCTTGCTTACATGCAGCTTGTGCAAAATGATAAATTTTCCACCCTGGCCCGGGAAAACCGGATCAGGCTGATTACTATTACCGCGCCCCGTGGAGAGGTCTTTGACCGTAATGGGATCAAACTTGTGGGAAATCAGCCAGTTTATACCGTTTCCCTGGTTAATCTCGGGAACAAGGATACTGGTGGGGTAGCCGAAAGGCTTGCCGGAATCCTTGGTATTGACCCTCAGGAGATTCAACAGAAAATAAACCAGCAGAAACGGCTGTACGAACCTGTAAAAATAGCCACCATGGTACCGCTGGAAATTGTCACCAGGATCGAGGAGCAGCGCCTTGAACTTCCAGGTGTCGCCATCGATATTGAACCGCTGCGGGCGTACCCCAACGGGAATTTGTTGGCACACGTGATGGGTTATGTGCGGCAGATTAACGAAGAGCAGCTGGCTGAAAACAAGGATAAAGGCTACAAGCTGGGCGATAACTACGGGCAGTCAGGGCTTGAAAACTCTTATGAACAGTACCTGCGGGGCCAGGACGGGGGCCGCCAGGTGGAAGTGGACTCAATGGCCAGGCCGGTCAGGGATCTGGGCATAAAGGAGCCGGTGCCAGGCAACAACCTGGTGCTTACCATAGACCAAAGAGTGCAGAAGGCGGCTGAGGAAGCCCTGGTCAGGGCGTCACAGCAGGCTGTCAAGGAAGGCTTTGGTGAGGCCAAGGCCGGAGCGGCTGTAGCTCTGGACGTGCGGAGCGGAGCGGTGCTGGCTATGGCCAGTTACCCCACCTACGATCCGGTCAAGCTTTCGGGTGTGCTCTCACAAAAAGATTATAACGAGATTTTTAACTCTCCCTTTAAGCCGATATTGAACCGTGCTTTATTGCCATACGCCCCGGGTTCAACTTTTAAAATGATTGTCGCTATGGCCGCCCTGGAGGCCGGTAAGGTTAACCCAAAGGATACCATTTCTGATCCAGGCTACTTTTTCCTGGGCAGAGCATTCAACGACTGGAAGCTGGACGGCCATGGCAGGGTTGATTTGATCAGAGCCATCAAGGTATCCTGCGATACCTATTTTTATCAGTTGGGTTTCAAAACAGGTATTGATGATATCTCACGGATGGCCCGTCAGTTCGGTCTGGGTGAAAAGACCGGTATCGAACTGCCGGGTGAAGAAGAAGGTGTGGTCCCAAGTCGGGATGCTAAAGTTGAACAAAGATTATATTATTTAAGTAATGAGGACACGGTCAAAGCCAAGGAAATAGTAAAGCGCTATAACGATCTGCTGAGCAAGGCTGTTGATGAGAACCAGCGCAATTCCCTTCAACAAAAACAATACGACGAACTGCTGGAGATAGATTGGGAACTGGCCTGGCATGACTATGACACGATTATTTCTTCGATTGGCCAGGGGGACAACAGGTACAACCCTCTCGAACTGGCAAACTATATAGCCACTATCGCCAACGGAGGAACCCGCTATAAGCCTTACCTTGTTCAGAAGGTTGTGGACATAAACGGCAAGGTAATCAAAGAGAACGGGCCTGTTGAATTGGGCCATGTCAACGTTTCACCCCAAACGCTGGCAATAATCAGGCAGGGTATGCACGAGGTGACTCTGCCTCCTGACGGTACCGCCTACGGCTTTTTTGTGGGCTTCCCCCAGGTGGGGGCGAAAACAGGGACGGCGGAAGTTGCCGGCCACAGCCCGCACGCGCTGTTTGTGGCGTTTGCCCCATATGACAATCCGGAGATCGCCATAGCATCCGTTTTGGAGTTTGCCGGTCATGGCGGCACCATAGCAGGACCGGTGGCCGAGGACATGCTCGCGGCTTATTTGGGTCTGCCTATACCTGGCGAAAAGCAAGTGAAAAGCCCTTAATAGTTATGTTGATTTTCTGGCATAAAACGGGGTTCTTTTTACCCTGTTTTTTGTTTTATATTAGCAGGATTTGGTTATCAACTGTAGAATTAACTGGTAATTATAGAACAGGAGGAGATAGCTTTGGCTTATTCCAAAGGAAACAGTCACAGTGATATCCTTTCAGGATTCGGGCAGGGCCTGCCGTTGGATCAGGAGGATCTTGTTGATGAGAACACCATTCTGGTTCAGCGGACCCTGCGCTCCGGCCAAAGCATCCGTTACAACGGAAACGTGGTGGTTCTTGGGGATATAAACCCTGGAGCTGAAATATCGGCTACCGGAAACGTTATTGTCATGGGTGCTTTAAGGGGTGTGGTGCACGCCGGGGCCGGCGGGGATGAGAAAGCGGTTGTTTTGGCCTTCAGGCTGCAGCCTACTCAGCTAAGGATCTCCAACCACATCACCCGGCCGCCTGATAATGAAAGCCTGGACGCTGATCACCCTGAAATGGCCCGGATCCGGGATGGAGTTGTTACCATAGAAGTCTTCCAAACCGGGTTAAACGAAAGGGTTAGTGCAAACAAATAACCGCCAGTATCAGCGAGCCAAATATAGCCGAATTTTTTTTCTTGCTTGGCAGGTTGCTTGTTTTCTCCACATGGACTTTATAAGAGGGGGAGCTTAAATAATGGGTGAAGTATTCGTTGTAACTTCCGGTAAAGGAGGGGTAGGCAAAACCACCACCACCGCCAATATCGGTGCGGGTCTGGCTTCCGTAGGCAAAAAGGTAGTTCTGGTAGATGCGGATATCGGGCTGAGAAACCTGGATGTGGTTTTAGGCCTGGAAAACAGGATTGTTTTTGATATCGTTGATGTTACCAGCGGCAACTGCAGGTTGCGCCAGGCGCTGATTAAGGACAAACGCCTGGACGGGCTGCACCTTCTCCCCGCTGCTCAAACCAAGGATAAAAGCGCGGTCAATCCTGACCAAATGCGTACCCTGTGCGCGGAATTGAAAAAGGATTTTGACTATGTGGTTATTGACTGCCCGGCAGGGATTGAACAGGGCTTCCGGAACGCCATAGCCGGGGCGGATAAGGCCATAGTGGTAACCACACCGGAGGTTTCAGCGGTGCGGGATGCCGACCGGATTATCGGGCTATTGGAAGCTGCCGAACTGCGCGATCCAAAATTGATCATCAACCGCATTCGCCCCAAGATGGTCAGGCAGGGAGATATGATGAGCATAGAAGATATTATTGATATTCTTGCCGTTGATCTGATTGGAGTTATACCGGAAGATGAGATGATTGTGATTACCACTAACCGCGGCGAACCTGTGGTTCTAGACCAAAGTTCACGCTCCGGACAGGCTTACCGGAATATTAACCAGAGGATCATGGGTGAGGAAGTGCCTATGATGAACCTGGAAGAAGAGGGTTTTTTCAAAAAACTTCGTAAGATTATCGGACTGAAGTAAGACGGAAAGGGGGATCAGCCATGTTGGAATTTTTAACAAGACTATTTGGCAGGGATAGCGGAAGTAAAAACGTGGCTAAGGAGAGACTTCGCCTGGTTCTGGTACACGATCGCACCAGCATTTCACCCCAAATACTGGAAGCCATGAAAGCCGACATGATTCAGGTGATCTCTAACTACATGGTAATCGATGAATCCAAACTGGAAGTAAGCCTGGATTCCAGCGGCAATACGGTGGCCTTGGTCGCCAACATACCGGTAAAAGGGATGAAGAGAGCGTCGGGAGCATAAAGAAATGGACGTGGGACGTGAGACTTGAGACGTGGGATTCAGGCATTCCTCTTGGGACATTTAAACAAGGCTAAGACAAGGGGACGGTTCTCCTGTCTCATCAAGGCGTAGGTAAGATAAGTCGTAATCTAAGGCGTAGGCATGATTGTAATTCTCTCGGGTCAAAGACCTGTTAGGAATGCAGGATATACCTACGGCCTACAGCTTATGACCTACGACTAAGAGGGTTTACAGCATACGACATACAACATTACTGGGGACATTTCACAGAAGGTGATGTGTCCCCTTTTCAATGACAATGGTGTTCTCTATCATGAATGCGCACCACAAAATCGTAGTAATACCAGCCCGTTATAGCGGTTAAACGGGCTTTTTAAATGCAGCTCTAATTATCCATTTATACCAAGGGTTTTAGGTCTATATTTAAATAATCAGTTGTTATATAATAATGGAGTGCGCTTTAAAAAATTTAGAATATC
>JBAZQW010000101.1:0-7605 GCA_041645005.1 Desulfotomaculaceae bacterium
ATACCCAATTACAGGGAAACAAGGGATTACGTCAGAAAGGTCCTGGATAACAGGATTGATTTTACCGTTTAGAATTGACCTTTAATTTACTGCTGTATATACTTTATGTATATACGTTGTGTTAATGGGGGTTTCTAGTATGGAAAAAACAAAACTCACGCCGGTTCGCTTTCCGCTTGAATTATTGGTCGATTTGGATTCTCACGTTGGTGAGGGTCGGCGGAGCAAGTTTATTGTTGAAGCTACGAAAAAAGAATTAACCCGTCTAAAGCAGAAGAAAGCCTTGAAATCAGCTCAGGGAATTTTAAAAGAAGATGTTTACCAGGAATTTAGAACAACAGAGGATATTTCCGAATGGGTGCGTATGCTCAGGGAGGAGAGTGAAGCCCGGAGGAAGGAGATATTTAGTGAAGACTAAAGGTTTTCTGCTGGATACCACCGCTTTGATAGACTTCTTTCGTGGCAACAGGGAAACTATAGACCTTTTGAGCAAATTAACTGAAGAAGCGCCTTTAGCAGCCTGTCCAATTACTGTAAGTGAAGTGTTTTCCGGTGTGCGACCGGGGGAACTTGCCAGAGTTGAAGAATTCATGGAAGCTTTAGTCTTTTATCCGATTAGTTATAAAGCGTCACGGCGGGCAGGCATATACCGCCGCGCTTATATGCAAGAGGGGATTAGCTTAAGCCTTTCAGACACTATAATAGCTTCAGTGGCGATAGAGAATTCACTGATTCTGGTTACAAAAAACCTTAAACATTTTCCAATGAGCGAGTTATCTGTAATTGAACATTAAATAGGAAATGCCCTTATTAGACAAGTAGTTCTTCAGCATATCTTCTAATTAAAGTTGGACCGGAGAGGTTTCATGAACAGGCCCCTGGTTATCCTAACAATTTGTTTTATTGCCGGCATCCTGATTGGGGAATACACTCAGATTAAAGCATCCATAGCATTAGCCCTGGCGGCTTTTTCTTTTTTAGCCGCGATAGCCGGCCATATTCTGGGCTGGCGGGAGAACCGGCGGCTTATCTTGATACTTTTTCTGATACTGGGGCTGGGGTTATCCCGCCTGTGGGTTGAAGAGAGCAAGACCCCTCTGGTTGACTACGCCGGCCAGCGGGTTGTCCTGGTGGGCTGGGTGGCTGAAGAGCCGGACGTACGCGAGGATAAAGTCAATTACCTGTTGCAGGCCCAGGAGATGGTCAGGGGTGAAGAGCGCCTGTCAATAACAGGTTCTGTTCGGCTTCAGTTAAAGGAGTCAAACCAGGTGTTCGGTTACGGGGATGTGCTGAAAGTATCCGGTTTGCTAAGCAGGCCTGATCCGGCAGGCAATCCGGGGGCTTTTGACTACAGGACCTATCTGGAACGCCAGGGCATTATGGTTCAGCTTTTGGTGCGGGGAGACAACGCGGTACAAAAGATAGGCATAGCCGGAGCTAACCCCCTGCACAGCGCCGCCTTAAAAGTTAAACAAAAACTTGCCGCCACGGCAACAACTTCTTTGACCGGCTCACAGGCGGCGGTTTTAGGCGGCATAATTTTTGGCACCCAGGGGCTGATCGACAGGGAAACAAGAAAAACATTTTCCGAAACCGGAGTCGTGCATATTCTCAGCGTTTCCGGGCTTCATGTCGGTCTGGTGCTGGGCGGGTTGGTGGGACTGCTGAGTCTATTGAGGCTGCAGCCTGGCTTTATCGCCCCCCTGGCAACACCAGCGCTGGTTTTCTACGTGTTAATGACCGGGCTTAACCCGGCTGTGCTGCGGTCGGCCATAATGGCCCTGCTCCTGATCTGGGCCCACCACCTCGGCCGTGACCGGGACTGGCCTACCACCCTGGCTCTGGCAGCCCTGCTGATTTTGCTCTGGAACCCGCTGCAAATATATCACCCGGGCTGCCAGCTTTCGTTTGCCGCAACCTGGGGGATATTATATCTAAGCCCGGTTTTGACCAAGGCCTGCTCAGCTGTTTTAAAAGGCCTGCCGGATAAAATAGTACGGACGGTCTCACTTGCCCTGGCGGTACCTCTCGCCGCTCAGCTGGCTACTATACCACTGGTGGCGTGGTACTACAACCTCTTGTCGCCTGTTTCCATACCCGCCAACCTGCTGGCGGTACCTCTGGTGGGCTTAATCATGAGCCTAGGCCTGTTGGCTACAGCCCTCGGCTTGGTCTGGCTTCCCCTGGCGGCGCTGGTGAATGTGGTGACCGGGGTGGTCCTGGATGTTTTTTTAGCGCTGGTGGCCTTCTTCCAGCACCTGCCCGGAGCGGTGATTTACCTGGCCACCCCGCCGGTTCTTTTAATGGCGGCCTGGTATGGCGGACTCCTGGTCGCTGTGAGGGTGCGCTCAGCAGGGTTGTTTTCCGGGCTCCGGCAGCGCTGTGCAGGATGGCTGCCGGTAGGCGCAGCCCTGGCTGTGGCGCTGGCCTTGATCTGGTGGCCCTGGCCCGGCGGCCAAAAGCTCACAGTTCATTTCATTGACGTGGGGCAGGGGGACAGCGCCCTGGTGCAGACACCGGGCGGGCAGAGTATACTGATCGACACCGGCGGCAGGACAGATGAGTTTACGACCGGCACGGGTGTGGGCGATCTGGTTGTGGAGCCATATTTACGAAGGTTGGGCGTTAACAGGATTGACGTTTTAATTTTGACCCATCCCCATGAAGATCACTGCGGCGGCGCAACATCGCTGGTCAGGCATTTCCCTGTGCGTCTGGCGGTTGTTTCACCTGTGCTTGAAACGCCTGGTAATGGTGAACAGGAGAAGAGCAAAAGCGGTGAGGGAGGGGAGATTAGCCCCGCATATACCACATTGCTGAGGAAAATGTTTGATGAGGGTATTCCGGTACGTTACGCCACCGCCGGTGACACCCTGAAACTGGAAAACGGCCTGGACATAGAAGTTCTCTCACCGGTGGAAATAGCAGAAGGATCACACCCTGGCCTTAATAACAGCTCGCTGGTATTGAAGCTTTCCTTTGGCCGCAGGTCTTTTGTTTTTACCGGGGACGCTGAGTTGGATGAGCAAAAGGAACTAATCCGGCTGGCGGCGGACTTGAAAACGGATGTTTTAAAAATACCCCACCACGGCAGCCGTTTCCTGCTGCCTGAATTGGTTGAACTGGCGGACCCCGAGGCGGCGGTAATCTCGGTGGGCGCTCACAACACTTTCGGCCACCCGGCCCAGTCCACTATCGAACTCCTCAACCGCACCGGGGTCAAGGTTTACCGGACTGATCTCGATGGAGCGGTAATAATACAGACGGACGGGTATAATCTGGAGGTAAGGAAAGGGAAGCGAACTTAGACAAACATGCCGCTGTTGCGGCACCAGCAGAGGATGAGCAGAGGGGGACATTACTCGTCCATAAAGTAATACCCCAAATAGAGGTGTGTCCCCGTTCCTCTGACGAATAAAATTCTCACCTATATTTTTAAAGGCAGCCCAGAACGTTATTTTCAGGGTAGAATGAGTAGATAGAATATTAATAGGAGTGGCTAATAATAATGACAATGATATTTGCCCTGTTGGTTTTTGGCTCAGCGGTGCTCTCTTTTATGATTTCCTGGCAGGTCAGGCATGTCCAACCGGAATTCATTTCCGTGGCACGCTATAATCTGTTCATGCTGCCTCTGATTTTTGCGGCCAACATCGCCCTGGCCACAGCTTTTATCCGGGCTAACGGGGTGATTAAGAACCTCCCCCTGATGGCCGCCGCCCAGTCTTTCATTTACTACTTGTTTATTTTGGCTTTTTCCATCCTTATAGTCGGGGAAAAGGTTTCCATAGGCCGGGCTGTGATTGGTTTCGGGCTGATGGCGGTTGGAGTGTGGGTGCTGAAGAAGTAATAATTACACATATTTTTCACAATTAATTCTAACTCTTTCCATTTTTGCAATAACAGTCATTGGCCGTATCTGCTTATGAAAAGAATAAATCAGTACCTGCCCAGTTTTTGGTGTATTTTGCTCTTGTAAGAACCCAGCGCGTGATTGAGTCTCCTTTTTTCCATCATGATGTCAAAACTTAATAATTTAAATGTTAGTTGTTTTTGTATAGAGTTTTTCTCATTTTCCTCGTGGCAGCTGTCTATTAATTTTTGCAGGGAAACAATTTCTTTTTTGAGCTCAAGCTCTTCGGGCAGCACGCCGGCGTTTTTAAGAATAGTATAACCGGCCCTGAGTTCTTCGGGTATATGAGTCAGGTCATCTAATTTCAGGGGTTTGCCTTTATTTTGAAGATTGTCAAACTCACCGTTCTCCATGGCTTCACGAATCTTGCCTTCCGCAATGACAGCAAAAAGATCCATTTACCCCACTCCCATCAAACGTATTATGCAAAAAAAATCTAATATAAATTATAGGGTAGGATATGAGTGATGTAAACGTAATTTGTATGATAACCGCCACACTAAAAATAATACCTGCCGGACGGACTTGATAAGCCTCATGATATTGACAATCCAGCTTAATACTGTTAATATTCAAGTAATATTTTAAAATGACGATGAGAGGGAATAGTAAGCTCCATTTTGCCGGTTTCAGAGAGCCGCCGGTTGGTGCAAGGCGGTACACGCGGCGGGGCGCCGAACTCTTCCAGGAGTAGCCGACCGAAATCTTGTTAGAAAGTAGGCCCGGACGGAGCTTCCGCCGTTAAAAGGAAGAGGATATCGGAGCGTGTTCCCGTATCCTTTTAAGAGAACGGCCTTATGGCTGTTAAGTTGAGTGGTAACGCGGAGTTGAACCCTTCGTCTCAAGTGATGGACGAAGGGTTTTAATATTTTAAGGAGGGGGTGGTTTTATGGACCCGGACCTTAGCGACCTTATAAACAAGGACTGGTACGGCTGTTTAGAATTTACGAAAGGGGATATTGAGATTGCGCAGGTTATATGTAATGGACACCACCCTCAGAGACGGTGCAAAATCCCTGGGGATAACTCTGAATCTTGATGAAAAACTGGAGATAGCAAGACAGCTTGTAAAACTGGGCGTGGATGTTATAGAAGCGGGTTGCCCGTCTTGTTCACCCGCTGACCAGGATGCGGTACAGGCTATCGCCCGGGAGGTTAAAGGGGCGGTCATCTGCGGTTTCACACGGGCGGTGGAACGTGATATTGATTGTTGTGCCGCCGCGTTGCGCGGGGCGGAGCAGCCAAGAATACATACTGGAATTGCCGTGTCACCCGCTTATATGGCAAAGAAAATGAGGCTTTCCCCCGGACAGGTTATGGAAAGGGCAGTTCTGGCAGTAAAGCATGCCAAAAAATATGTGGGTGATGTGGAATTTTACGCGGAGGACGCTTTTTGCAGCGACCCCTCTTTTCTGGTGGAGATCCTTGAAAAAGTGATAGGCGCCGGGGCTACTGTGGTCAACATCCCAGATACGTCCGGTTACGCCACTCCCTGGGAATGCGGCGATCTTGTCACCCGGATTATGAATAAGGTAAAGAACATAGAGAACATAATTGTGAGCATCCACTGCCACAACGACCTGGGCATGGCCACCGCCAACACCCTGGCAGCGGTCAGGGCCGGGGCCGGCCAGTTGGAAGCAACTATAAACGGGATCGGGGAAAGGGCCGGCAACACTTCCCTGGAAGAGGCGGTCATGGCGGTATATACCAGGCGCGCCGCATACGGAGTTGAACTTAAGGTGGACACCAGAAAAATATCAGCCACCAGCAGAATGGTGTCAAAGATTACCGGGGTGCCGGTTTCCGCTTATAAAGCGATTGTCGGCGCCAACGCTTTTATCAACGTACCGGAAGTGTACCCGGATGAACTCTTAAAGGAGCAATCTGCCTATGAGATCATCAATCCCGTGGTGGTGGGCGCCTGCGGCAACAGGATTGTGTTAAGCGCCGGATGCGAAAGGTCAGAGCTAAAACAGGGACTGGAAGAACTGGGCTATCACCTGGAAGGGGAAAACCTGGAGGAGATTTATCTGAGATTTTTGGACCTGGCCAGCCATAAAAGCCAAGTTTTTGACCAGGACCTGCACCTGCTGATGGAAAAAATAAAGGTGGACAGCAGCATTATTAGTATTAAAAATATATCTGTCACCACTACCGGGATCTCCAGGGCCACAGCTACCGTTACCCTGGATCTGGAAGGCGAAACGGCCACTGACGCGGCCTGCGGCAACGGCCCGGTGGACGCTGTCTTTAAAGTGGTAGAGCAGTTGGTGGGGGAACAGGTTTATTTGGAGGACTATTCCCTACAGTCAGTCAGCCAGGGCAGGGAATCTCTCGGTGACGCTACGGTGAAGGTGCGGTTCGGAGATAACAAGCTGGTGGTGGGCAGGGGCATCAGCGCCGATGTCATAGAGGCAAGCGCCAAAGCTTATGTTAACGCCCTGGCCAAGGTGCGGACAATAAACAGGGAAACTGCCAGGCGAGTATTGGAAAGCAAGAATTAAAAAGTGGTAAAAAGGCTGTCTCCCCTTTAAAGATGGTCAGTAATTTTATATAATGAAGGAAAATTTCCGGGGTGATAGTTGTGGCCGTTGTAGATATTACCGTGGTTCCCATCGGGACGGGTACCGCCAGCCTCAGTGAGTATGTCGCGGGTTGTGTGCGAATCTTGCGGAAAGCGGAAGGGATCACCTACCAGTTGACTCCCATGTCCACCATTATTGAAGGTGAACTGGCCCGCGTGTTTGAAGTCGTCCGCCTGATGCATGAACAGCCTTTTTCTCAGGGTATCAGCAGGGTGGTTACCACTATCCGCATTGACGACCGCCGGGACCGGGAACTAACCGCGGCCGGCAAGGTGGCCGCGGTTAAAGCCAGGCTCGGCGAATGAATTATTATATTGAGCTTTTAAACAGCATCAAGCGGGGTGTGGTTAATCAGGTCTATCTTTTTTACGGTGAGGAAACTTACCTGCGGGAGCAGGCGGTAACCCGTTTTAAGGAGTATTATTTTCCGGACCGTGCTCAGGATTTGAACTTCGACCTGGTCGATGGCGAGACTACAAGTCCAGCAGATATTGTGGCCAGGGCGGAAACCCTTCCTTTATTTGCCCAAAAGCGTCTGGTTGTGGTTAAAAACCCGACCTTTTTTAAACCAGCCAAAAAAGCGGGCAAGGAAGACAGTGCAGATGGGGAAGAAACAGCAGGTCCGGTTAAAGAGGCCGCCCTGCTGGAGTATTTTAATAACCCACTTGATTCAACCTGCCTGATTTTTACCACCGGTGATCCGGTAGATAAAAGAAAAAGACTATTTAAGGCGATAAAAAAGACCGGCCGGGTAGTTGAGTTTACCTTGCTCAGCCGCAATGACCTTACCCGCTGGCTGGCGCAAAAGGCCAGGACATCCGGCAGGAAGTTTGCCCCGGGGGCGGCGGAAACTTTGCTGGACACGGTGGGAACTTCCCTGCAAAAGCTGTCGGTAGAACTGGAAAAGCTTATTAATTATACAACCGGGCAGGAAGTGATCACACCTGCTGAGGTGCGCAAGATTTGCCCGCCGGGACTGGAGGAAAACATCTTCGCTGTGGTTGACGCGGTGGGAAACAAGCGATGTGGCGAGGCCCTTGCCGCTATTAAAGAAATGCTGGCGGCCAAAGAGCCACCCTTCAGGCTCCTGGCAATGGTGGCGAG
>JBAZQW010000087.1:0-8576 GCA_041645005.1 Desulfotomaculaceae bacterium
AATTATCGGCGATTTTATCTACCAATCCCATTTTTGAATTAAACGGACAATACTCAGGTTCACTAGCAATGGTTACCGATATCACTGAACGCAAGCAGCTTGAAAAAGATATTGCACGTCTAGACAGGCTTAGTCTCATCGGAGAAATGGCTGCCGGGATAGGCCACGAAATTAGAAATCCTATGACTACTGTTAAAGGTTTTCTGCAACTTTACTGTGAAAAGAAGGATTTTGTCAAATATAAAGAAACGTTTGATCTTATGATAGAGGAACTTGATAGAGCAAATTTAATAATCACTGAATTCCTAAACCTGGCAAAAAACAAAAGAAATGATCCTGTAAAACAAAGTCTTAATAAAATTATAAAAGCAATTTATCCTTTAATCCAGGCGGAAGCCATAAAAAACGATAAAGAAATATCTTTAGAATTGGAAGATTTACCCGAACAACTTCTGGATGATAAGGAGATCCGCCAGGTTATTCATAACCTTGTCCGCAACGGAATGGAGGCAATGGGACAAAAAGGCTGTTTAACTATTAAAACTTTCATGGAAGGTGATAAGGTTGTCCTAGCCATAAAAGATCAGGGCAGGGGGATCGAGCCAGAGGTACTTGAAAAACTTGGAACCCCGTTTTTCACGACGAAGGATCACGGTACAGGACTGGGACTTGCAGTATGCTACAGTATAGCCGCCAGGCACAATGCTAAAATAGAAGTGGATACCCGCCCTGCCGGTACAACCATTAAGATGAGGTTTAATGTTACATAAATAAGATTAAAATATTTCGGAAGAGGAAGTGGTGTAGGCCAGGGCGTAAAAGTTTAATAAAAATAAGGCGATCCCCGAATCGAGAACGATAATTGAAGTTGATGGCGCCGGCTTTTTAAATACCGTTGATGTAGAGCTAAATTACTTGTAGACCGCACCGCAAAAAGAATTATGGGCAAAAAATGTGGATCAGGGTTACCTTTACGGGGTCGTAGCCCTTTTAAAATATCTGGCCAAGAAACTGTGTCTGAATATTGTAAATTGACGTCGCTCTGTTGATGTACCCTGAAAACTTTCTGTTTACAATTGTCTTAGCTTTTTATGCAACGCCAGTGATTTGATTTAAAGCTTAGATTAAAAAGATGGCTGACTTAAGACACTTCCCTGTCACCAGGGTTGCCGCCCGTAAACTGGCTGTTGTACAGTTCAGCGTAGAAGCCGCCTTTGGCCAGGAGTTCGTTGTGACTGCCCTGCTCGATGATCGCCCCCTGGTTCATCACCAGGATCAGGTCGGCGTCGCGGATGGTTGAAAGCCTGTGGGCGATCACAAAACTGGTCCTACCCTTCATCAAGTTGGCCATCGCTCTTTGGATCAGCACCTCGGTCCTGGTGTCGATGTTGCTGGTGGCCTCATCGAGGATAAGGATAGCCGGGTCGGCCAGGATGGCGCGGGCGATGGTCAGAAGCTGCTTCTGGCCCTGCGAAATATTTGAGGCCTCTTCGTTTAAGATGGTGTCATAACCGTCCGGCAGAGTCTTGATGAAGTGATCGGCATTAGCAGCTTTGGCCGCATTGATGATCTCTTCCTCCGTGGCTCCCTCCCGGCCGTGAGCGATGTTGTCCCTGATGGTTCCGTTGAACAACCAGGTATCCTGCAGCACCATGCCGAACATCGTGCGCAGATCCCCCCGCTTCATGTCCTTAATATCCACGCCGTCGACGGAGATGCGGCCACCCTGCACCTCGTAGAAGCGCATGATCAGGTTGACCAGGGTCGTTTTGCCCGCTCCGGTCGGCCCGACGATAGCGATGGTGCTTCCTTCCTTGATATCTATATTGAGGTCATCCATGAGCGGCGCTTCTTCCTTGTAGCCAAATTTTACATGTTCAAATTTGACTTTACCTTGCGGGAACTCGATAACTTTGGCATCATCCCTGTCAGGTATTTGTTCCTCCTCATCCAGGATCTCGAATACCCGTTCCGCGGAGGCGACTGTCGACTGCAGCACGTTGGCTATATTGGCCACCTGGATGATCGGCTGGGTGAACTGCCTGGTGTACTGGATGAAGGCCTGGATATCACCCACCTCGATTTTTTTTTGCGCCACCAGCAGGCCGCCGACTACGCAGATGAAGACGTATCCTATATTATTGACAAAGTTCAAGGCCGGGAAGATAATGCCGGATATAAACTGCGCTTTCCACCCGACTCCGTACAGTCTGTCGTTAATCCCCTTGAACTTTTCTATGGAATCTTCCTCATGGCCGAACACTTTGACGATTTTATGCCCCGCGTACATTTCCTCGACATGACCGTTCAGTTCCCCGATGCATTTCTGCTGGGCCGCAAAATATTTCTGTGAATTCTTCGCTATCAGCACGGTAATGAGCATACTGGCGGGGAGCGTCACCACTGCGATCAGTGTCATCAAAGGACTTATAGTCAGCATCATGATCAGAATGCCGATAACAGTGATGAAAGACGTAATCAGCTGGGTCAGACTCTGCTGCAGCGTCGTCGCTATGTTATCCATGTCATTGGTGACCCTGCTCAGGATCTCACCATAGGTGCGCTGGTCAAAATATTTGAGCGGCAGGCGGTCAAGCTTATCCTTGACGTCGTTACGCATCCTGTAAACAGTGTTCTGGGACACGCTTGACATGATGTAGGCCATCACGTAGCTGCACAGGGCGCTGATTACATAAAGCACCACCAGCAAAAGAAGGATCTTCCCGATATATCCAAAATCAAAGCCCGGAATGGGCTGATTTTTCAGTTTGTTGATAACTGCAGCCGGCATTTTGTCCTGGATCGCCGTGTAAAGCTGCATAAAATAGGCATATTTGGCCAGTACACCGTCAGCCAGTTTGGTCGTGGCCTTCCCCATGATTTTGGGGCCGACAATCGAGAAAAGGGTACTCGCGATAGACAGAAAAAACACTGTGATAAAACGGTATTTCTCCGGCTTCAGGTACTCTACCAATCTCATCAAAGTACCCCGGAAATCCTTCGCTTTTTCTACCGGCGCCCCCATCATATGGCCGCCGCGGCCCATAGGGCCTCCGGGGCCCGGGCTGGCTGGCTTTTGTGAATTTCGTTCGCTCATACTGTCACGCAATCTCCTCTTCCGACAATTGGGAAGATACTATCTCATGGTAAACCACACATGAATCCAAAAGTTGTTTATGCCTGCCTGCCCCTACAATCCGTCCTTTGTCCAGTACGATAATCCTGTCGGCGTCCATCACCGTTCCCACCCTCTGGGATACAAGGATCACAGTAGACGCAGTGGTCTCTTTTCTAAGCGCTGCCCGCAGCCTGGCGTCGGTTTTGAAGTCGAGGGCTGAAAAACTGTCGTCCAGAATATATATTCCAGGCCGCCGGACCAGCGCGCGGGCAATGGAAAGCCTTTGTTTCTGCCCGCCGGACAGGTTGGTCCCGCCCTGGGAGATCAGAGATTCGTATCCATCCTTCATAGCGGTAATGAATTCGCTGGCTTGGGCGACCTCCGCCGCGTGGGTGATTTCTTCTTCAGTCGCGTCAGATTTGCCGTAACGGATGTTTTCAGATACAGTCCCGCTGAAAAGGACCGGGCTCTGCGGCACAAACCCGATTTTGGCCCTGAGCTCTTTCTGGTTCATCTGCCGGACATCCACACCGTCAACCAGGACCGATCCGCTGTCAACATCGTAAAAGCGTGGAATCAGGTTGATCAGGGTAGACTTACCCGAGCCTGTACCGCCAATAATGGCGGTCACCTCGCCGGGAGAGGCGGCAAAAGTTATATTGCTTACGGCTGGCAACTCAGCCCCGGGATAGCTGAAGGTGACGTCCTGAAACTCTACATAACCTTTCTGACCGCTGGATTTAATGCTTTGCGGCGGGTCGGCTATACCGGGTTCCACATCCAGCACTTCGTTGATCCGGATGGCTGAAGCCTGGGCTCTCGGAACCATGACAAACATAATCGTCACCATGATGATGGAGAACATGACCTGCATCGCGTACTGGATAAAAGCCATCATGTCGCCCACCTGCATCATGTTTTGACTGATGCGGATGCCGCCAAACCAGATAATGGCAACAGAGGTCAAATTCATGATTATGATCATGGCCGGCTGGATCATCGCCATTATTTTATTGACTTTAATAGCGTTATCGGTCAGATCGCGGTTTGCTTCCTTGAACCGCTGATTTTCGCTTTTAAGCCTGTTGAAAGCCCGGATCACCCTGATGCCGGTCAGATTCTCGCGCAGAACCAGGTTAACCCTGTCGAGTTTGATCTGCATTGCTTTAAACAGGGGTACGATCACGCTGGCGAGGCTTCCAATCAGGAGCAGCATTACAGGCAGCACCACAGCCAGGATCAAAGTCAGCTGCGTATCCTTTGAATAGGCCATGATGATGCCGCCGACGCACATGATCGGGGCATAGACCATAAAGCGCAAACCCATTATCACCAGGGTCTGCACCTGGATAATGTCGTTGGTGGTCCTGGTTATAAGGGAAGCGGTTCCGATCTTATCGAATTCATGCAGGGAATAGCTCTCCACGCGCGAAAAAACACTATCGCGGATGTCCTTGCCGTAACCCATCCCAATTATTGAGGACAGGTAACTGCCCACTATGGAGCAAAAGCTGCTCCCCAGCGCTACGAAAAGCATGTAGCTCCCGTATTTCCAGATGTAGCCGGTATCCCCCTTCATCATGCCGTTGTTGACGACTTCCGCCATCAGCGTGGGGAGATACAGTTCCGCAATAGCCTGGGCAAAAAGAAATCCTATGACCCAGAATAAGTCCCAGTAATATGGCCTAAAAAACCGGAATAATTTAAACATCTATATATCAATCTCCACTCGTAGTTCAATTAATTACTGTTACCGGTATATTGTCCGTGAGACTTCGCCCGTGCTGACCGCGATTGGTCCGATGCTTGAAATAATTCCTTTTAGTTTATTATCCGGGTAGCTGTCGACGGTAATGTCCATTTCCTGGCCAACCGATAGAAGCGGCAGTAAATCCTGGGTTACAGTGCTTTTTAATTTTAGAGTTAAAATGTCGACAATTGAAATCACCGTAACGCCTGGTGAGACCACCTGACCAACGTTCACACTCTGGGTGGTCAAGATCCCGTCTAATGGGCTTCTGATGGTGGCATTATCAATCTGCACCTGGAGATTTTTTATGTTGGCACGCGCCGTGCTGATCGCGGCCTGAGCCTGGTCCTGAGCCGGGCCGGATGCATTTTCAAACTGGTTTTGCGCGATATTCAGCTTGTCCGTGATATCATCCATCTGGCTTTGAGCTACCACACCCGACTCGAAAAGGACTTTTGTCCGGTCATAAAGTTTTTGGGCCGCATCCAGGTTTATTCTTGCCAAAGATGCCTGATTCCCAACTGACTCCGCTGCCGCCTCTGCAGACTGCAGGCTGGCCTGGGCCTGCATAAGCTGGGCGCTTAATGTATCCGTATCCAGCTGTATAAGAATGTCCCCCGCCTTTACCGCACTGCCGACGTTGTAACCCAGACTGACTACCTTGCCTGAGATTTTACTTGACATGTCAGCCGTCTGAACCGGTACCAGGACCCCGCTGAGTTCCATCGTTGTTTCCAGTTCTTGATTATCAGCGGTCGCCGCCGTTACCGCCACTGTCCTGCTCTCATTCCGGCCGCAACCGGCGGCGGCCAATAATAGAAGCACAGCCAGGACAGCTAGCAGGGATTTTTTAATTTGCTTCCGCATACAAAAACCTTCTTTCACTGTTTAAGATGGATTTTTACTGTCGCATTCATACCGAGCATGAGAGTCAGGTTATCGGCATTCGTGATGGCAATCTTCACAGGGATCAACTGGGTGACTTTTGAGAAAGTCCCGCTTGTGTTGAGTGACGGAAACTGGCTGAATGCCGACTGCGTGGCCTGCCCGATGCTCTCAACGTATCCATTGAAGGATTTATTGGAGTAGGCGTCAATTTTGATATCGACCTTTTGACCCGGCTTGATCTTGATAATATCCGTCTCTTCAATGTTCGCCTTGATGTATATGTGCGAGGTATCCGCTATGGTCGCAATCTCCATGCCGGGTGAAACAACCTGACCTTTGACCACATTTGACAGTACAACCTTGCCGTCGATCGGAGATTTAATATCCGCTTTGGAGATGATGGTATCCGCTGAGCTGGCCAGCGTCTGAGGGTTCATCGCGGTGCTCGTTACCATCATGCTGAGATCCTGTTTCCCTAGTACCTGTCCCGCCTTTACAAAGTCCCCTTCTTTGACGTCCCAGTTCTTCACCTTGCCGGTTACCTCCGGTGTCAGCGTAATTATATCGGAAGTAATCTGGGCGTTTTCCGTGGAGAAGTAGTTGATACTCTCATAGACATAGTAAGAGATCCCTGCCGCTCCGCCAACAAGGATGATTACTACCAGTATCAGCAATATTTTTTTCAGGTTTTTCATGCATTGACCACCTCAAGAATTTTGGATTTCGTAATGCTTTGGTCCTGCTGCCATCTTTACTCTACGTTTTTAAGTATTTCTTGAATCCTCTTCAACATCTGCTCTAGTTCGCCCAGTTCCTCACCGGGAAGTTTTTTGAGCTTTTCCATGAGAGCTATTTTAATTGCCGGCAGTAATTCTTCGTACATGCTTCTTCCCGATTCAGTGACTTCTATACGCACGACGCGCCGGTCATTTTCATCTGCTTTTCTGATTAAAAAACCATGGTTAATCAGTTTGTAAACAAGGGGCGTGAGCTGCTGTTTTGATATCTTCATTTCTTGTGCCATTTCCGACATTGACAGGGAACCCTTACGGTACAGCAGTGATACCGCACGAAATTGAGCGTGGCTTAGACAGTGACGCGTTATATGCTCAAACGTCCTGAAGAATTTATCACGCATGAAAGCTAAAACTTTAAGGAAGTCGCCGGCCACATTTTCCAGGTTGCTAATTTTAACACCTCCCGTGCTGGCAATTTGGTTAATAATAAAAACAGTATATAATACAAATAGTTAATAGTAAATAAATATTTACTATTAACTATTTGTGGTGTCAGGGGCACGGGGTTGTTGACACCCTCCCCCTTGACACCAGGTTGAACGTAATTAGAGTTTCTTTCTGATTTTTATCCATCCTACCCGCTTCTAAAGTGATTACCAGCATAAGCAGCCTCCTTTTAATACTATTTTAAATATAATTATATCCTAATAAACAGACACTATTACAGCCCTACAGGCGTCGTATGATATAATGGGCGTGTATTCAAAACCAGGAAATCACAGCAGGTTGTGAGGGAAAATGCTTAACGAGTTTTCGAGAACCGAGCTTTTAATAGGTAAAAAGGCGCTGCTAAAGCTGGCGCGGAGCAAAGTTGCCGTTTTTGGCATCGGCGGGGTGGGAAGCTTCGCGGTTGAAGGCCTTGTGCGAGCCGGAGTCGGCAAGTTTGTGCTGGTGGATGATGACTGTATCTGCCTGACCAACATCAACAGGCAGCTTCATGCTACCAGAAAGACGGTAGGCAAACCCAAGGTCGAGGTTATGAGGGATAGAATCCTCGACATCAATCCGGCGGTTGAAGTTGTCGCCCTTCAAACATTCTATATGCCTGAACATGCCCCGGAGCTGGTCAAGCCTGATTACGACTATATCGTCGATGCAATTGACACGGTAACCGCCAAGATCGATTTGGTTGTAAACGCCAAACAGCAGGGCATTCCGATCATAAGCTGCATGGGCGCCGGCAACAAGCTTGACCCCACCAAATTCAAAATAGCCGATATCTATGACACCTCAGCTTGCCCCCTGGCCAGAGTCATGCGAAGAGAATTAAGAAAAAGGGGCGTAAGCGATCTAAAAGTTGTTTATTCGCAAGAGGAGCCGATAAGGCCCGTGGAAACAGACGAATCCAGCTGCCAGGTCAACTGTGTCTGCCCCAAAGGCACCACCAGAACCTGTACCGTCCGCCGCCAGATCCCCGGCAGCATATCATTTGTGCCCTCAGTGGCCGGCCTGCTGCTGGCGGCTGAGGTCGTGAAGGACTTGATCAAGTAGGGTAGCAAGTGGGTAGCAAGTGGGGACGGTTCTTGCCTTGCCCGGTAAATAATGTAAATTATACTAATTATCCTTTTTTTCTTAAACATTTTGTCCTTATTTAGTGTATCATTAGTTAAAAAGAGACCCCAAAACCGGCTTTTTTGCCGGGAAGTTCAACACAGCCAGAAAAATAGCCGCGGCCGGGAGGGACTGAGATGCCGGTTTGGGCAGTATTATCAATACTTCTTTTGCCATTAATCCTGATCCTGGTGATTCCCCTCTCCTTTGCCATGCAGGTCAGGCGGGATGAAAAAGAACACTTTGCCGCATCAGCCTCCTGGCTCTGGGGCGGCGCAGCTCTGCAGGTTGAAAACACAAGTGGAACCTTGATGGCAGGACCGTTTGCTTTAAGAAAGATTAGTTTTAAACGGGCTGGTTCTTTAAATAAACATAAAAAGAAAGGCCTGCCGAAGAAAGCGGACCGCACCACAAAATCCTTAAATATCATGCAGTATTTAAACGCAGAACTTATAACCTCCTTCTTTAAATC
>JBAZQW010000088.1:0-8327 GCA_041645005.1 Desulfotomaculaceae bacterium
CAGGGCCAGGGGACGTACCAGTCCCAATCCCATGGTGGGAGCCGTTGTGGTCAAGGAAGGGAAAATAATAGGCCAGGGTTATCATCTGAAGGCTGGTACGCCCCACGCTGAAATACATGCGCTTAACGAGGCGGGGAAAGAAGCAAAAGGAGCAACACTATACGTGACTCTGGAGCCGTGCTGCCATCATGGACGTACCGGCCCATGTACAGAAGCGGTAATAAATGCCTGTGTTGCAAGAGTGGTTACAGCAATGGCCGATCCTAACCCGCTGGTTTCCGGTAAAGGGATAGAAAGACTGAGAGAGGCCGGTATAGAAGTAACCCTGGGTGTAATGGAAAAAGAAGCCATCGAGCTAAATGAAGTGTTTATTAAATACATTACAACAGGCCGCCCTTTTGTTGTGGCCAAGGCGGCCATGAGCCTGGACGGGAAAATCGCCACCCGTTCCGGCAAGTCAAAATGGATCACAGGTCCGGCGGCACGGGCTTACGGCCACCAGCTCAGGGACTGGTATGACGCGATAATGGTAGGCATAGGAACTGTGCTCGCCGATGATCCCTCCCTCACAACCCGGCTGCCGGGCGGCGGGGGGCGTGATCCGGTCAGGGTCATTCTGGACAGCCGGGCGCGTATTTCTCCGCAAGCCACGGTATTAACCCAGCAGTCTGACGCTCCCACACTAATTGCTGTGACTTCCGCAGCCCCGCCGGAGAGGCTCAAGGCGCTGCGCGAGTCAGGCGCAGTGGTGCTCGTGGTTAATGAAGGGCCGCAGGTTGACCTGACTGAACTGATGAAGATGCTGGGCTCAAGGGGGATTACCTCCGTTTTAATAGAAGGAGGCGCAGGGGTGCACAGTTCTGCGATCAGCGCCGGGCTTGTTGACAAAGTGGCCTGGTTTATAGCGCCTAAAATAATTGGTGGAACCACAGCGCCTGGTCCTGTGGGCGGGTCAGGCGCAGACGACCCCTCCGGGGCGGCGGTGTTGAAGATGGTCCGGGTAAAACGCCTGGGTCCGGATATACTGCTGGAAGGATATTTCAAGCATTGAGGTGATAGACGGTTGTTTACAGGTATAGTTGAGGAACTGGGGGTTATCTCCGCCGTCCGTCGTGGAGCGGATTCAGCTCAGCTTATTATTGAGGCGGAAAAAGTACTGGAAGGCAGCAGGGTGGGCGACAGTATCCTGGTAAACGGTGTATGCCTTACCGCAGTGCATTTCGGCGCTGCCAGCTTTACCGCTGATGTTATGGCTGAAACACTGGATAAATCCAACCTGGGCAGCTTGAAAACGGGTGACAGGGTGAATCTGGAAAGGGCGCTGCGTCTAAGCGACAGGCTGGGCGGACACCTGGTCAGCGGACATATTGACGCGGTGGGGAAAATAGCCGGGCAGCAGAGACATGACATAGCTACCTTGATCGATATAAAGGCGCCCGCTGTGGTTATGCGTTACATTATTAAGAAGGGGTCTGTGGCTATTGACGGGACCAGTCTCACAGTAGTGGATCTGGGACCAGAAAGCTTCCAGGTCTCGCTAATCCCGCATACAGCCCATTTGACCACCTTGGGTTTCAAAAAAGCGGGAGACACGGTTAATCTTGAAGGTGATATGATCGGGAAGTATGTTGAGAAGTTAATGAACCTGCAAGAAAATAAAGCTGGCAAATCAAATCTGAGCATGAGCTTTTTAGCTGAACACGGCTTTGTCTAACGAAAAAAGAGTCTGCAACATCAACAATGTCTAGAGATGACAAGGGGGCAGTTTAAATGGAATTCAACACAATTGAAGAAGCTCTGGAGGAAATCAAACAGGGCAGGATCATTGTAGCGGTTGATGACGAGGACCGCGAAAACGAAGGGGATCTGATCATGGCAGCTGAAATGGCAACTCCTGAAGCAATTAACTTCATGGCTGTCCATGGCCGCGGGCTTATCTGTCTTCCCGTCACGGGAGAGCGCCTTGATGAACTTGAACTGCCGGCAATGGTTAACAACAATACTGATCCCCATGCCACCGCCTTTACCGTCTCAATCGACGCTAAAGGATGTACGACCGGTATCTCTGCTTTCGAAAGGGCTATGACCGTCAAGGCTGTTTTGGATCCCAATACTAAACCTTCGGATCTGCAGCGTCCGGGCCATATTTTCCCGCTGCGCGCAAAAGAAGGTGGGGTGCTGCGGCGGGCCGGGCACACCGAGGCTACCGTTGATCTGGTTAAACTGGCAGGCCTGTACCCGGCGGGGGTGATCTGCGAGATCATGAAGGAAGACGGGACCATGGCCAGAGTACCTGAACTCATGGAGTTTGTAAAGATCCATAATTTAAAAATCATCACCATTGCTGATCTGATCAAGTACAGGCGCCGTGTTACAAAACTGGTGCGGCGGGTTGATGACGCCAAGCTGCCTACGATATACGGTGAATTCACCGCTGTGGCTTATGAAAGCCTTCTTGACAACAAGGGGCACATCGCTCTGGTTATGGGCGATCTGGAAAAAGTGGAGGCTCCTCTGGTGCGGGTACATTCGGAGTGCCTGACAGGTGATGTTTTCGGTTCAATACGTTGTGACTGCGGCGACCAGTTAGCGAGGGCTATGGAGATGATCGCGGAGGAAGGCACGGGCGTTCTTCTGTATATGCGGCAGGAAGGAAGGGGCATCGGCCTTTTAAATAAAATTAGGGCCTACAACCTCCAGGATCAGGGCAAAGACACGGTAGAGGCTAACCTGGCGCTTGGTTTCCCTGCCGACTTGCGGGACTACGGCCTTGGCGCGCAGATCCTGTCCGATCTCGGACTTAAAAAAATAAAGCTGATCACCAATAACCCGCGTAAAATCGCCGGCCTTGAAGGCCACGGGCTGCAGGTTGTAAAGCGGGTGCCGATCGTGATCCGCCCTGGTAAGAACAACAGCTTTTACCTTGCCACCAAGCAGAAAAAGCTGGGCCACCTGCTGAACATAAGCGAGCGCTAATAAAAAAGTCGTAAGGCGTAAGGCATAAGTATCATAGGTCAAAGACCCAAAAGGAATGCAGGATATCCCTACGCCCTACGCCCTACAGCCTACGACTAAATTGAGACAAGAGAACCGTCCCCTTGTCTCACTCTTAAAAAATTATATGAAAAAAAGCATCTGTGAAGGGGAGATAACTTATGCCAAAATTGTACGAAGGACACTTACTTGGTCAGGGACTTAAATTCGGGCTGATAGCGGGACGTTTTAATGAATTTATAACCAACAAACTTATGAGCGGCGCCCTGGACGCGCTTAACCGGCACGGGGTGCAGGAACATGATATTGAGGTGGCCTGGGTACCCGGTGCGTTTGAAATACCTTTTGTCGCCCGTAAAATGGCTTCCATGAAAAAATACGACGCGGTTATCTGCCTGGGAGCAGTTATCCGCGGCGCAACTCCGCATTTTGATTATGTGGCCGGCGAGGTAGCCAAGGGTGTGGCCAAGGTTGGACTGGAAAGCGGTGTCCCCACCATATTCGGTGTTATTACCGCCGACACCATAGAGCAAGCTATCGAAAGGGCGGGCACAAAGGCCGGGAATAAGGGCTGGGATGCGGCTGTAACCGCGATCGAAATGGCGAATCTGCTGAAGAATATGAATGAATCCTAAAAAATAAAAAACGGCAGTCGCCGCTTTTTAAAAAATTTGTTTATATGGCACGCTGAACCTTGCCACTTCTTAGACAGCGGGTGCAAACCAGCACTCTCCTGGGAGTGCCGTCAATGATGGCTTTGACCCGCTGCAGGTTCGGGGACCAGGTCCTTTTGGTACGGATATGTGAGTGACTGAGTTTAATACCGACGACGATGCCTTTGCCGCATACGTTACAAATTCTGGCCATAAAAACACCTCCTTTGAAACCACTTCTTCATTCTACCAAAAAACGTTTTAGGCTGCAAGGGCGGATTCTACAGCGGGCGGCTTGAGAGGACTCTTATGGTGGACAATTTTTTGAAGAAACCGGTCCAGAGCATTAAAATGGTAGGGCCGCGGCGGGCCGCAACCCTGCAAAAGCTGGGCATATTCACAATTAAAGACCTGGTATACCACTTTCCCAGGCGTTTCGAGGACCGGACCCGGCTGCGCCCTGCAGGCGCCTGCGCGCACGGGGAAGCGGCCACAGTACGGGGGACTGTTCTAACCGCTCAGGATTTGAAACCAAGGCCTGGTTTAACTATTACCAAGCTGGCCGTGCACGACGGGGTTGGTATTTTTTATGCTGTCTGGTTTAACCAGCCTTTTATAAAGAAAAATCTCCCCCGGGGCACGAATCTTTTTATAACCGGCAAGGTGGAAAAAAGTTTTGGCGCTACTCAGGTAATAGTGGAAGAATATGAGGTGGATGACGGGCAAGACAGCTTGAGCGCCGGACGCCTGGTCCCGGTCTACCCTTTGGCAGCGCAGCTGAACCAGCGCCTGCTCCGAATGATGGTAAAAACGGCGCTGGACGGGCTCAGCCGTCCCTGTGAATTTCTACCTGAAGAAATTATAAAGAAATTTGCCTTGCCTCGGTTTGAGGAGGCTGTCTCAAACGCGCATTTTCCCTCTGGGTTAAGCGGCGCCGAGGCGGCCAGACAGCGTTTTATATTTGAAGAGCTGTTTCTTTTTCAACTGGCCCTGGCAGCGAGGCGCAAGGATATTGCCGGCAGGCAAAAGAGCCACCGCTACTTGCCTGAAGGGAAGTTGCTGAAATCATTTAAAAAAAACCTGCCCTACCAGCTAACCGCCGGTCAATTAAAAGTATGGGAGGAAATATCCGGTGACCTGGAGTCCCCGGCGCCAATGAACCGACTGCTGCAGGGGGACGTGGGCGCCGGGAAAACGGTGATATCGGCCCTGGCGCTGCTCAGGGCGGTGGAAAGCGGGCTGCAGGGCGCTTTGATGGCTCCCACCGAAATTCTGGCCGAACAGCATTATTTGGGTATGAAAAACGCCCTGGTACCCATCGGGGTTCAAATAGGTCTGCTTACCGGGGGCACCAAAAAAAGGGATAGAGAAGAGTTGCTGCAAAAGGCCCGTCTTGGTGAATTGAATGTGTTGATCGGCACCCACGCCCTGATCCAGGAAGATGTGGAATTTCAGAAACTGGGTCTGGCGGTGGTTGATGAGCAGCACCGGTTCGGGGTTCGCCAGAGGGCCACTTTAGAGCATAAGGGACATTATCCTGATACCCTGGTTATGACTGCGACACCGATTCCCCGCACTCTGGCCCTGACCCTCTACGGTGACCTTGACATTTCAGTGATTGGCGAACTGCCGCCGGGCAGGCGACCGGTAAAAACATTCGCGGTTTTGCCCGGCGCCCTGCATAAGGCCTTTAATCTGGTCAGGGAGCAGGCCGGCCTTGGCCGGCAGGCGTATATTGTTTGTCCCCTGGTGGAAGAATCAGAAAAAATTGATTTGCAGGCAGCTGTTGATCTGGCGGAAAATCTTGCCAGAACCGAATTTAAAGACTTGCGGGTGGGACTTCTGCACGGCAGGATGAAAGCGGAAGAAAAGGATGAAATAATGGCTTCTTTCCGGCAGGGGGAGATAGCTGTACTGGTTTCAACCACAGTCATAGAGGTGGGAGTGGATGTTCCAAACGCTTCGGTGATGCTGATTCTGGACGCCGACCGCTTCGGCCTGGCTCAACTTCACCAGCTTAGGGGCCGGGTGGGACGAAGCAGCCATCAGTCATACTGCATTCTGATCTCCAACCCTAAAACGGAAGAGGGCCGTGCCCGCCTGAAGGCAATGACCAGGACCACAGATGGATTCGCCCTGGCCGAAGAAGATCTGCGCCTGCGTGGGCCGGGTGAATTTTATGGTACGCGCCAGTCCGGACTACCCGACTTTAAAGCAGCAGACCTCCTGCGCGACTGGCAAGTGCTGGAGACTGCGAGAGAGGAAGCTCTGAACTGGGTCAGGCAAGATCCTTTTTTTGAAAAAGCAGAAAGCAAGGCGCTGATCGGGGAGATGAGAGAAAGATTTGGCGCCGCCGGAAGTTTTATTGGTGTGGGTTAGGCTTTTCATTCATTAAATTATTCATGCGCGTACTGGATATTTCAAGTACGTGTTTAATTTTATGATTTATTGCTAAGTTATTCATTTTTAATATGGATTTTAAAGAAACATTTCGCTAGTATACACGTGTTGTTTTGATTAAATACTATATTAAAATAACATGGAGGTGTGTTAATGGCCAGAAAGAAAAGGACTAATGCGGGTAATTTTGAGATGAATAGTAAGGTTAGTGACTTTGCCCACGAGGTTGCACGCGAAATTGCCGTTGATTTAAAGAATCCGTCTGCCAGGCAGACACAGGCCGGGACAAACCTGGTCAGGAATAAAAAACCGTGAGTTAGTAGGGAACAAGTACCAGGCATAACGAAACCATGTTGAGTTCATACTAGACTTTAGAAAGAGCCGGGTAGTAAAACTTTAATGAATCAAATCGTCCTTTTGCAGAATAGAAAACTTGTCAACCCACTCTCCACAAATGAATAAGCTAAAGCGGCAAGCGGTATATTTTTTCCGCTTGCCGCTTTTTTAGGGAGTGTAAATAATTCTGTGTAAATGGAAATTCATATCCAGGATTTGGTTAAGCTATATTTGGCTCTTACCCGCCAGGAGGATACGGCAACGCTGGAGAGCGACCGGAGCGCCTGACGGGGAATCCCTGATTGGCATAGTCCATTTTTTTGATGCCTCGGCAGTAGCCAGGTAAATTATTTTTATCAGCGATTCATCTGTCGGATAGGTAGTTTTGGTCTTGGTTACTTTCCGCAACTGCCTGTGATAGCCTTCGATGACATTGGTTGTGTAGATTAGCCTGCGCATTTCATACGGATATTTAAAGTAAGCCGTTAACTCAAGCCAGCTATTCTCCCAGGACTTGATTATGACGGGATGCTTTTTACCCCACTTATCTTTAAAGGCGGTAAAGGCCAGTTCTGCTTCCTCAATGATCAGAGCCTGGTACACTTTCTTTAAGTCAGCCAGCAATTCTTTTTGCTGCTTATACGAAACATATTTCAAGGAATTACGGATTTGGTGGATAATACACAGCTGGATTTCAGTCTTTGGAAAGGCTGTGCTAATGGCCTCAGAGAACCCGGAAAGCCCGTCTTTACAGGCAATCAGGATATCTTCAACCCCCCTGTTCTTTAGGTCATTGCAGACACCAAGCCAGAAACTGGCGCTTTCATTTTCCCCGATCCATATACCCAGGATCTCTTTCTGGCCAGCCATATTAATCCCATAAATGGTCATCTCCTTTTATGGTAATTATAACCATATAAGATTGATGACTTGAGGAAAGTGCTTACGAACTTAATAAGAAGGGTTTAAGATTATTTAATAATTTTTTAGTTAGATTTTTTGAATTATAAGTCCTGGTTTGGTTGGTGAAGCCTGTAATCTATTAACAGTTTAGAATGAACGGACAGGAGGACTAGCGTGAATAAAAAAGTGATACTTTTGGTAGAGGATAATCCTGATGACCAGTTGTTGACCATACGCGCGCTTAATAAAAGCAACTTTTCCATTGAGATCATGGTAGCACGTGACGGAGTGGAAGCGCTGGGCTATCTTTTCGGCACCGGTGAGTTCACCGGGCGGGACTTAAATATTATGCCGGTGGTGATCCTGCTGGATTTAAAACTGCCTAAAATAGGCGGCCTTGAGGTCTTACGGCGGATACGCAATGACGAACGGACCAGAAGCCTGCCAGTTGTGATTCTTACCTCTTCAAGAGAGGAAAGTGATATAATAGAAAGCTATCATCTGGGCGCTAACAGCTATATACGCAAGTCGGTGGATTTTGATCAATTCATCGAATCAGTAAAACAACTGGGACTGTATTGGCTGCTTCTAAACGAGCCGCCAATAATAAGAAGAGTATAACTGGGATGGTCAAGTACAAGATTGTTTGCTTAATTCAAATACAAACTGTATTCTTCCGAACCGATAGAAGGATGCAGGGCCATGGAAACCCCACCGGCGATGATTTTGGAAGTGCTTAAAATCAGATCGTCGATCTCTTTGGGGGTTACCATTAGATTTCCCGCGAAAGGCGCTAAAACACTGTTGATCACATCCTGGGTATAATCAGGACTCAAATTATTATATATCTGTAGAAACATCGGGTTTGTTTTCAACTTCTCCAGAAAATGTTCCGAGGTTACCTGGGCTATTACCGCCGCGTGAACCACTGTGGGCACACCAATGGCAATGGTCGTCACACCCATTGTTTCTTTGTTTATACCAGTGCGTTTATTGCCTATGCCTGAGCCAGGGTTTACCCCCGTATCGGCAATCTGAATC
>JBAZQW010000089.1:0-8323 GCA_041645005.1 Desulfotomaculaceae bacterium
AATTATTGACGGCAGTGTCAGGACCAGATTGGCTACCCTGAAAGAGCGCCTGAAGGCAACAAGTTAACTAGATAGGGGTGAAACCAGTAGATGAATTTGCGACCTGAAGAAATCAGCTCGATTATCCGGCAGCAGATAGATAAGTACCAGGCCCAGATCGAGATGACCGACGTCGGTACCGTTATCCAGGTCGGTGACGGTATCGCCCGTGTTTACGGTTTAACTGACTGTATGTCCATGGAGCTGCTTGAATTCCCGGGCGGCGTTTTCGGGATGGCTCTTAACCTGGAAGAGGACAACATCGGTTGCGTTATTCTCGGTCCATACAAGCACATCAAGGAAGGCGACACCGTCAAGCGAACCGGCCGGATCGTGTCTGTGCCCGTGGGAGAAGGCCTGATCGGGCGTGTAGTCAACCCTCTGGGACAGCCGCTGGACGGCAAAGGACCTGTTAAGAGTGATAAATTCCTCCCGGTTGAAAAAATCGCCCCCGGCGTTATCTTCCGCAAGGGGGTGCACCAGCCCTTGCAGACAGGGCTGAAGGCTATCGACTCCATGATTCCTATCGGCCGTGGGCAGCGGGAACTTATCCTTGGCGACCGCCAGACCGGCAAGACAGCTATCGCGGTCGACGCCATTATCAACCAAAAAGGCGGGGACGTCATCTGCATTTATGTTGCCGTTGGACAGAAACAATCCACTGTGGCCAACGTGCTGCAGCGGTTGACTGATACAGGCGCGATGGATTATACCATCATCGTGTCCTCTACCGCAGCCGACCCGGCCCCCTTGCTCTATATCGCCCCCTTTGCGGGAGCCGCTATGGGCGAGGAGTTCATGTCCCAGGGCAAACACGTGCTGATTATTTACGATGACCTTTCCAAGCAGGCATCGGCTTACCGTGAACTTTCCCTGCTGTTGCGCCGGCCGCCCGGACGTGAAGCATACCCGGGCGACGTGTTCAACCTGCACAGCCGGCTTTTAGAGCGTGCCTGCAAGCTCTCGGATGACCTGGGCGCCGGTTCCATGACCGCCCTGCCCATTATTGAGACTCAGGCTGGCGACGTTTCGGCTTATATCCCGACCAACGTTATTTCTATTACAGACGGCCAGATATTCCTGGAGCCCGACCTGTTTTACGCCGGCGTCCGCCCCGCGGTTAACGTGGGTATCTCAGTATCCCGGGTTGGTGGCGCCGCTCAGTTGAAGGCCATGAAATCGATTGCCGGCAGCCTGCGCCTTGACCTCGCCCAGTACCGTGAACTGGCTGCCTTTGCCCAGTTCGGCTCCGACCTGGACAAAACGACCCAGGCCAAGCTGACCCGCGGTGAGCGCATGGTGGAACTTTTAAAACAGGGCCAGTATGTGCCCATGGCGGTAGAAGACCAGATCATGAGCATTTTTGCAGCCGCCAAAGGTTACCTGGATGATATGCCGGTAGAAGTTGTTCTGCCTTTTGAAGCAGAGTTTTTGAAGTTTATGAAGGCGAACAAGCCAAGTATCGGCGAAGCCATTCGCGCAACCGGCGAGTTGAAAACAATTGAAAAGGAACTGCTCGCAGCTATCGAGGAATTCAAAGCGGGCTTTAAAACCGCTCGCGGCCTGTAGTGAGACGTGAGACGTGGGAAGTGGGACGTGAGAATAGAAGGAATTTGCTTTAGCAAATTCCAACTTGAGTCCGACGACCGACGACTAACGACTGACTACCGAATTGGACATCCACTTTAAAGGTGGTGAAATATTAAATGGCAAATCTACGAGATCTCCGGCGCCGGATTAAGAGTATTAAGAGTACTCAACAGATCACCAAGGCTATGAAAGCCGTCTCGGCGGCAAAAATGCGCAAAGCGCAGGAAGCGGTAATATCTGCCCGGCCCTATTCCAAGCGGATTAAGGGTGTGCTGGGCCGGGTGGCTGTGGCTTCCGGCGGGGTTAACCACCCACTGCTGGACGTACGCGAGCCGAAAAAAGTGGCTTTCATTGTCATGGCGGCCGACCGGGGACTGTGCGGTGGCTTCAACGGCAATGTAATCAGGCGGGCAGCCCAGGAATTAAAGAGTGCGGGAGCGGATGCCAGTCTTATTGTCGTAGGTCGCAAAAGCCGCGATTTTTTCAAGCGCCGCGGCTATAATATCGCCAAGGAGTATATCGGGCTGGGTGATAATATCAGGTACGCTTCGGCCAGGGATATTGGCTCCTTCGTTGTTGAGAAGTATTCTAAGGAAGAATATGACGTGGTTTACCTGATTTATAGCCAGTTCATCAACGTGATGGTGCAGAAGCCTATGATGGTCAAGCTGTTGCCGGCTGAACCACCCGCTGAAGAAGGGGAAGACGAGACCAAGAAAGTTGACTATATTTTTGAGCCTTCCGCAGAGGCGGTGCTGGCCGAATTGCTGCCAAAATACATCGAAAACGCCATTTACCAGGGTCTTTTGGAGACAAAAGCAGGTTTCTACAGCGCTCAGATGACGGCCATGGACAATGCGACCAAGAATGCGTCTGAAATGATCGACAAACTAACGCTGGTCATGAACCGGGCCCGTCAGGCTGTAATCACCAAGGAAATTTCCGAGATTTGCAGCGGAGCGGCGGCCCTGGAGTAAAATGTTGCGAAGGAGGTAAGCGAAGCGTATGAACGTTGGTCAAGTAGTACAGGTTATCGGTGTCGTGGTGGATATCCGTTTTCCACCCGGCCAGGTCCCTGAAATTTATAACGCCCTCAAAATAACGAGCGACAAGGAAGATATGTTTGGCCGCAAGTTCAACCTGACCCTGGAAGTAGCTCAGCACCTGGGCAACAATACCATCCGCAGTGTGGCCATGACCGCGACTGATGGTCTGGTCCGGGGCATGGAAGCGGTGGACACCGGTGCTCCTATTTCCGCTCCGGTTGGCAAGGCAACCCTGGGCAGACTTGTTGATGTCCTGGGTGAGCCCATCGACGGTAAAGGACCCATTCTCAGCGAAAAGCGCTATCCTATTCACCGGCTTCCCCCCCTGTTGGTTGACCAGTCAACCAAGACGGAACAGTTGGAAACCGGCATCAAGGTTGTTGACTTGCTGGTCCCATTTCTCAAGGGCGGCAAGATCGGCCTGTTCGGCGGCGCCGGAGTGGGCAAGACAGTTGTCATTCAGGAGTTAATCAACAACATCGCCACGCACCACGGCGGCATCTCAGTGTTCGCGGGTGTGGGCGAGCGTACACGTGAAGGCAATGACCTTCTGCGTGAAATGACCGAGTCAGGCGTACTGGAAAAAATGACCATGGTGTTCGGCCAGATGAACGAGCCGCCGGGCGCCCGCTTGCGGGTGGCTCTGACCGGCCTGTGCCTGGCTGAGTACTTCCGTGATGAAGAGGGCGCCGACACATTATTGTTCATTGATAACATCTTCCGTTTCACCCAGGCTGGTTCCGAGGTTTCCGCGCTGCTGGGCCGCATGCCTTCCGCGGTTGGTTATCAGCCCACCCTGGCCACTGAAATGGGCCAGATGCAGGAGCGAATCACTTCTACTAATAAAGGTTCGGTTACCTCGATGCAGGCCGTCTACGTGCCTGCCGACGACCTGACCGACCCGGCCCCGGCAACTACGTTTGCCCACCTGGACGGCACCGTCGTTTTGTCCCGGCAGATTTCTGAGCTGGGTATTTACCCGGCGGTGGACCCGCTTGATTCCACTTCCAGGATTCTTGACCCGCTGATTGTAGGAAATGATCACTACATGGTAGCCCGCGGCGTTCAGAAAGTGCTCCAGCGCTATAAGGAGCTGCAAGACATCATCGCCATCCTTGGCATGGAAGAACTTTCTGACGAAGATAAACTCACTGTGGCGCGCGCCCGGAAACTGCAGAAATTCCTGTCGCAGCCTTTCCATGTGGCTGAAACTTTTACCAATATGCCAGGTAAATTTGTTACTCTGAAGGAAACCATTCGCAGCTTCCAGGAAATCCTGGACGGTAAGCACGATGATATGCCTGAAGACGCTTTTTACATGGTGGGCGGTATAGAAGAGGCAGTGGAAAAAGGCAAGAAATTACTCGGATAATAGGGGGGAGTGCGTAATATGTCGGAAAACACCCAACGACTCGAAATCGTAACTCCTCAGAAGAAAGTTTTCAGCGAGGATGTGGATTTTCTGGTGGCCCCCGGCGCCGAAGGCGAATTGGGGATACTCCCCAGTCACGCTCCGCTTATCACAGCTCTTAACGTGGGCATCATGAGAATAGAGCAGGCTGGCAAGAAGTTCAGGGTTGTGGTTAGCGGCGGTTTCATGGAGGTCCGGAACAGCAAGGTCACAGTTCTAGCCACTGCTGCCGAGCGAATTGAAGAAATAGATGTAGCCCGGGCCGAGGCAGCCAAGAAGAGAGCTGAAGAAAGGCTTGCCTCAAAGACCCCCGACATTGACACATTACGGGCGGAATTGGCCTTGCATCGTGCTATAATGCGTTTAAAGGCAGTTAATGAAAAATAGATTTAAGCATCTGCAGATGTTATTGTTTTAAAACCTTAACCGGACTTTACGTTCCGGTTTTTCTTTTGGGGTCAGGCTCTTAACTTATTAACTTATTTGACAAAGACAAGTGAGACAAGGGGACGGTTCTCTTGTCTCATTCCAGATCGAAGATACAATGTCTAAGGAAAGGGGACACACCTCAACAGCGGAAAGGGGACACACCTCCTTCAGAGGAATGTCCCCAATGGAATGTCCCCGATTTATACATATATCCATCCGCCGTGATTGTATTTGTCATGTAAAAATTGGTAAAAATATGAGTATGGATGTTTCTATAGCGGAGGAGATTATGCTCATAAAAGAGTTGTCAAAAAGGTTTAGTTCAAGAAAAAAGGCACTGTTGGCTGCTGTGGGTATGCTTATCGCCGTTTCATTTTCAGTGCTCGCTTTTTCTCCCGCCTGTAAGGATGCACTTAGCGCATACAGGGAAGAAGCCGCCCTGCTTAAAATAATCAAATCAACAGGGGCACAGTATAAATCAACAAACGTTACCGGCTGGGTGAGGGTGGACGAAAAAGCAGCCGGCTTCTATGAGCCGGAAACGCTGGCTGGTATGGTTGCCGCGCAGCTTTCTGTGCCTGAAGCGGGGCGGAAGGTAGAAAGATGGGAAAATCAGTTTGCCCGCGGAGCAAAGGTAGAAGGCCTGATCAAAGGAGACCGGACTGTTGCTGTTATGGGGCAGGTTATGGAACCTCAGCAGGGAATAACCGTTTCTCATATTATGGTTGTTTTGGATGGGGAGGCAAGCGGGAAGCCCGGCAGTTATAAGAGTAAGATCAGCGCGGCGCTTGGCGGTTACGGCGAGAGTCGTGTAGCTTTAACCTGTTCAGGGATACTGAATAACGAACTAAATAAGGATGAACTGCTGGAAGCTGCTGAAAAAATGATGATTAAAGCAGGCGCTACGGTTCAAGAAAAAACAATTAAAGATAATCTTGTGAGTCTGACCGGTTTCAGCCCGCGGTTTGTAAAAGATATTACTTACGCAGGAAAAGAAATAAACCTGAATGTAGCCCTGCGCTGCGACCCGGTAGAGCATGTCACCTATGTCTATGTAGCCTCTCCGGTTATTTTTACAGAATATTAAGCAGGGCAACCTGGCTAAAGGTAATATTTACCGGTATTGTTTAGTATATATTATAACTATAGAAGTCAGCAGTCAGAATAACATACTTCTGTATTCTAACTAACAGAAAATAACGTTCTGGGCTGTCTTTATAAATGTAGGTGCGAATTTGTTATCGAACCTACAATGCTGATTTTTTATCTTCTGCTGGTGCCGCTCCTGCGGCATGAGTGTCTGATGAAACAAGTATTTCCAAAGAGATATTCCGACTACTGACTACCCACCACTACCGACTACTGATATGAGGTGTCCTTATGCGCAGGTTGGCTACCGGTGCTTTACTGCTTGCATTTGCCCTGGTTTTGGGTCTCCCCTTTTTATTAAGCAGGCAGATACCCGCAAGGTTTTTTCCTGGAGTGACTATCGTGCGGGTATTTGTTCATAATGAGAACAAGATTAAACCGATGCAGCTGGAAGATTACCTGGTGGGGGTTGTAGCTGCCGAAATGCCCGCGGAATTCCCCCCGGAGGCGCTAAAAGCGCAGGCAGTCGCGGCCAGGACCTATATCGTCAAGCGTATGGGCGCCGGCGGTGTGGCTGTGGCAAATCCACTTCACCCGGGCGCTGACGTTTGCGATGACCCGCGTCATGGCCAGGCCTGGCTGTCCAGGGAAGATTTAAAAAATCGCTGGGGAACACTCAGCTATTACAACTATTATTACAAAGTGAAAAAAGCTGTCGATGAGACCAAAGGGCAGGTGCTGGTCTACCAGGGAGAGTATATTGACCCGGCTTACCACGCCTCTTGCGGCGGCAGGACCGAAAACTCGGAGGATGTGTGGAAATTCAAGGTTCCTTACTTGCGCAGTGTCCCCTGCCCGTACGATGCCGACCCCAACCCGGTGCAAACCGCATCTTTCAGCTTTGAGCAGGTGGACCTGGCCCTGGGCACCAAGCTGTCAGCTGTACCTGTAAGCGGCACAGAAAACAATTCAAAGAGTTTTAAAATAATTGAAAAAACAAGTACAGGCCGGCCAAAGCTCCTTTTGATCAGCGACCGGCAGTTTTCCGCCGTGGCGGTCAGGGATCTGCTGGGACTTCGCTCCACCAGTTTCACCTGGAAAGCCGAGGGTGATTTTGTGTTCTTTACCACTACCGGATATGGCCACGGGGTAGGCCTTTGCCAGTACGGGGCCAAAGGCCTGGCCGAACACGGCTATGATTACCGCACTATTCTTGGGCATTATTACAGCGGGGCGGAGCTATTGGAAACGAAGAAATAGTGTTGAAACCCCAATGAGCGGCCGGCAATTAACTGTTTCTTGTTATCCACACAATTATGTGGTACACTTATATGCGTGGAGGTGATTTAAATGGAATATCAAAATATTACTTTGTCCTTGCCTAAGGATATCTTGCTTAAAGCAAAACACATTGCCGTGGAAAAGCGGACTTCGCTTTCAGGCCTTTTGGCCAGGACACTGGAGGATATTGTTAAGAAAGAAGACTCTTACAGGAAAGCGCGTGAACGTCATATCGTTATGTTAAACAGTGTTCCCGACCTTGGAACAAATGGCAGCATAAACTGGAACAGGGGAGATATTCATGAGCGGTAATGTTGAATGGCAATTTGTCGATACAAATATTCTCGTTTATGCTCACGACGCCTCAGCAGGAAAAAAGCACGTCCGGGCAAAAAACTTAATTAATGACCTTTGGACTTCCGGCCGTGGCTGCTTAAGCACCCAAGTATTGCAAGAGTTTTATGTAACTGTGGTACAAAAAGTGGCTAGTCCGATGCAGCCAGAAATGGCTGCAAAAATAATTTCAGACCTTTCGCGATGGAGGCTGTGTGTAACGGATATAGATGACATCCTGGAAGCTATTAATATTCACCAACGAAATAAATTGTCATTTTGGGATGCCCTTATTATTTGCAGCGCAAATAAACTTGGCTGTGCAGTACTCTTGACGGAAGATTTAAACAGCGGACAGTTTTACGAAGGGATAAAGGCGCTAAACCCGTTTGCACAATAATCGTTACAGATATCCATAATATTGGGGTATTTGGATTATTGGGTTAAACGGACCTTAAAGTCATAAACGAGGGGCTGATAATCATAAATCAAGTAAGAAGTTGCACTGTTAACTGCTAAACTGCCTTCCAGAGGCGGTTTTCTTTTTTTCTTAAATAATTTAAAGGAAATACATTCTAGGGTGTTTCTTACTCCGCTGACGAATTTCTCACCTCCCCCCGCATATATATCTAGAGGAAGCCACCGCCATATTGAGGCGTGAGATGTTTATAATTTATTTCCGGCGTCTGACGTCCGGCGTCTGACGATTAAAATGGGAGGTAGGGAAATGCAGGAATATATTCAAAAACGGGTGCTGGATATCTGTTCCTATATTCTGGAAACCCAGGCCACAGTAAGACAGGCCGCCCAGGTATACCAGGTCAGCAAAAGCACTGTCCATAAGGATATGACGGAGCGACTGCCCTCCTTAAACAAACAGTTAGCCCAGGAGATAAAAGCAATTCTCGAATACAATAAAGCCGAGCGGCATCTGCGGGGCGGAGAAGCCACCAGGAGAAAATATAAAGATTTGGCTTAAAATACCGGTGGACAACAGGATTTTGACGAAAAAGATAGAATACTACTTTTGCTTGACAAAAAGCAGCTTTTATCCGGGGATTGGACGGGCTTGCTGTTAAGAGCAATAAGAGGACAGGCCTGGTCA
>JBAZQW010000091.1:0-8279 GCA_041645005.1 Desulfotomaculaceae bacterium
CACTCATGAATCCCTCTTGATTCTACTTCGCCTTTTGCAAATGCGTTGCCCCACGGCAAAAATTACAGGTGCTTATGCGAACGCATCCGAATATAGTGTGGGGGATGATGTAAAACACAAATGGCTCAGCAGGGGCATTGGTGAAATTCGCTCTGTACTCGGATTCCCAGGTAACATCGTTCCCTCTCGTAAGACGCACTTGATTTTGATCGTTGGTTATGAATATGAGCGAGCTGTAGGAATCATTGAGACTATTGAACCTAACTCTATAGCTTTGGGATATGGTCGCTCTGGGAGTGCAACAACTGAAAAAAACAAAGAAGCAAATGAACACTACCTGCATCTTGTCGAGCAGATGGCAACTTCATTCTCTGATATTATTCGTTTTGAAATACCATGTAATGATCCACATAAAACCCGCGACGAGCTCCAAACACAGATAAGCAAAGTTAAGGACATGAATATACTGATAGCGCCTATGAATAATAAGCTATCCACAATTGGAGCAGCGTTGGCAGCGTTTGATAACAAGGATATACAAATGTGCTATGCCCATGCATTGAGTTACAATTATTCCAGTTATTCAAGTCCTGGCTCTCAGTGCTACATCTTTGATCTGCAGTGTGGAGATGCTCGAAAAGGGGCTGTTAGTTTCCCTTGAGTCGACGATTAGCCGCCGCAATAGCCAAAAATTCTTATAATTGACTACAACTACCAGTAAAGAAGAAGGGTTGGGGAAGGTCGGAATTAGATAACACTGAACGCCTCTGGACAGTGGTTGAAAACACGGTGCTGAATACAAAACTCCTGTCGCTGGAATAGTGCAACGTAACTGTAAGGTTAAGGTTGCCTCAAAGCGATTGGGATTGGTTATGCCATTAAGCATGCGCTTTTGCGTTTCTGTCATTTTTTTTGTTGGTCTTTTAGAGGTTTTTTTGCATAAAACATACGGGTATTAACACTTCTTAAGTCAAATATTCCTGAGCTTTCATTAAAAAAGGGGGAAAACTTATTGGGCACTTCGATTCAAGTATTGGAATAGATGCATTATCATATATTGTGCAAAAATTGGATGTATCACTATTTAATCCAAACCTGGATAAAATTCTTTCTAATGTTTTTTTGGGATGATTACTTTTTGGATCTCGTTTGTCACCCCAAAGCATCTCAGGATTTTTAGGTAAGGAAACTTTTATGTCAAAGGCATTTAAGAATGCTTGTTCATCGGCTAGTAACCATGATTCTAACATTCTTAAAGGTATTATAGCTATCCCTTTGACATCGAATTTATCAAAAGCGTCATATGCTTGCTTATAAGCTACTTGGCTTGCTTTTTTTGCTTGAGTTTTTGTGGTTTTTGTTCCCGCTTCTTTATCTGTGTCACCATAATAAACCATAATATCGTATTCCATTTTTCTAATGTATGAATAAAAAAACATTTTTTGAATAACTTTTCCGTGACCTTCAAGGGAAGGTCTGTCCTTCATAGGAAGTGTATTCGGAAGGTGTTTTTTGTTTATAGGTATAAAAGAAAGTTCGACTTTATCATTAATTTTAGTTAATAAGTTAATTATTGAACCACTAATCCACTGACCGTTAAAATCATAAATACCAACATCGTTCGCTCCTTCACCAAGAATAAGAATTTTAATCGGCATCTTCTCCTCCAGATACAGTTTTTTTCCATTTAAGTAATGAATCCTCTATGTCTTTTGATTCAAAATTTAGCCACACTTCGCCAGGATTCATAAATCTTAAATGATCAATCATTTCCGGACTTTCGAACATTTTATCAGCTTGTGTAATCCCATCTTGACCCTTCCAAAGGAAAACGATACTGTCTTTGTTAAAATAATTCAACATGACAGGACTGTGAGTTGTAACAAGTATTTGTTTGTTTTGTTTTTGCCCAATTATACTTAAATAATTAATTAAATCTGCTGCTAGACTAGGATTAATGCCATCCTCGATTTCATCTAGAAGGAGCGTTGTATAGTCTTTACTTAAAGCACCAAGAGACACAATTGCTATAATTCTTAGTAACCCATCACTAATATAATTAGAATTAATTGCATATGAACCAGTTTCCCCATAAAACTCATTGATTTGTAAATGAATATGACCATATTGTTTTTTCCAGGTGATAACTTTGTCCAAGTATGGGTATAATTCTTTAACCTTATTGTCTATTTCATTGCGTTGCTCAGTGGTTAAGCTGTGAAGAAAGGCACCAAGTCGCTCTCCTCCGATACCTAAATCAGCAGCGTCAAATCGACTCGTTTTTTTCATTTTTTCTGGGGAGAGCAATTCAAAGGATTCTATTCCTTTAATGAATTTTTTTAAATGCAGCAAATGGGGAAAGCGTTCTATTGATTTGTCTTCATTTTCAATAAGTGATAACATTGAACCATATAACTGTATTTCTGGAAAAACATCATATTGGTTTTTTGAAAAGTCAAACCAGGTCATTTTCTTGATTTCCCTAGATAGAAGCACTTTTTCAGAATCTAAATCTGTTATTTTTTCTCTTACGCATTGTAAATCATCGTTTTCTTTTCTTGCGGTTAGCGTAAATTCCCATCTTAAGTTATAATCATTCTCTAGTGAAAATACTGATGTGAATGATATATTACGTTTTGATGGATGGTAGTGTTTTGATTTTAATTCGAAAGGACTCCAGTTTCGTTTATTTAAAAATTCTTTCATGTTGCCCTCAGCAAAATGAGCAAGGAAACCAATTGCATGCAACACTGAACTTTTTCCCACGGCATTATTGCCAATAAGAACAGTTAGGGGAGAAAATTCTATTTTAAATTTACATAAGGACTTAAAATTGTCTATTTCTAGACTTTTTAACATGTTTCTACCCCCCGGGGATAAAAAATACTATTATATATTATAAACAATTGCTCGCACCCATTAGACCAAGTGCTATGTATTATTCTTCAAAACATAATAAAATCCAATTAAAATCCAGAGATTAAATAAATGCCTAAAACTCGTCTGGGTAAATGGTCGGTTGGAAGATATTGGTAATAAAACCACACTACCCGATCTTTTGATACTGCACAATCAATTGATCCAGTTGTCGACTTATTTCTAACAAATCTCCCGAGCTGCAGCCATATTCAGACAGGATGCCCATAACCCGCCGCAGCCTTTCGATCTCCATAATGATTTCCACGCGTGACATGACGGCCACTCCCCCGATATGTTTAATAAAAACATTCGCCATTCTTATGTAAAATCCTGCACAAATATGGAATAATTATTCTTATCCTGTTGTAAAAATTTTAAATAGCTAATCTTCAACAAATTTTCAGTTTTCACTCAGTAGAGTTTCAGTTATAACCGAGATAATATTAACAGGATGACACCAATAAAGCATGAGGGACGAATGTCAAAGGTGGTTGGTCAGGAATGAAACAGTTAAAAGGTATCAAAATATTGTTAGTGGACGATGAGCCGAACATACTGCAATTTTTAGAGATTGGACTGCAAAATGAAGGATTTGATGTGCAGACCGCTCAGGACGGCATGACGGCCATTACCATGATCAAGCAATTCCAGCCGCACGTGGTTATACTGGACGTTATGATGCCCGGCATGGACGGCTTTGAAGTGTGCCGGATGATCAAAAAATCGGAGAATGTGGCGGTGATTATGCTGACGGCCAAGGATGAGGTGGATGACCGGGTCAAGGGTCTTACACTTGGCGCTGATGATTACATGGTAAAACCGTTTAGTTTCGAGGAATTGCTGGCCAGGATCTATGCCAGGATCCGCAATCAATTTCCAAACTTGTTCGGGGAAGTAATCATCGGGCCTTTTCTTATCGACGACCGCCGCAAAGAAATAAAGCTTGAAAACCGGGTATTGGAACTATCTCCAACAGAATATCAGCTGCTAAAATTTTTAGTTCTCAATCACGGGCTGGTTTTAAGTAAAACGATGATCCTGGATAAAGTATGGGGCTACGATTTTGGAGGAGAGGATAATATCGTTGAGGTGTATATCCGTTCCTTACGTGATAAATTAAACGATAAAGACCACCAGTTAATACGGACCCTGCGTGGAGCGGGATACCGGGTTGATCTGCCATGAACCAGAAGAAAGCCAACCGATTCAGATCTTTTTTTGCTCCCAACTCGCTCAGGATCCAACTGCTGTCCCGCTCGCTGCTGATCATGGCCGTTTTGCTTGCGCTGATCGGCTTTTTTCAATATGTTTTTATGCGGGATGTTATATACAGAAATAGAGCAACCAGCATGCAGAGCCAGATCATGTCGATTCCTCTCACTGCCTGGCAGAATCCAGGCACAAGCATGGAATATGGCGATACGCGCCAGTCACGTTTATTTATTCCTGAGGCCGAGCTGGCCTTTATAGATTTGGAGGGCAACTATTCTGTGTTGTCCAACGGGCCCGGTGGCATGAATCCTCCCAGATTGGATACACAGGAGTATCTGGATGTGTTGGAGAGAAGACCGGGAGCGGAGCCGAAGCCAAGACTGAAGCAAAACTACAAAATTATTGACTCAGGGGGAGTGGAACAATTAATAGTATTACAGCCGGTTTTTGAGCACGGACAGGCTCTTGGCATCGTACAGATAAGCACCTTAACCAGCCCGCTCAAAGAGTTGCTTATCCGGCAATTGCTAACTTTTTTATTCCTTTCCCTCATGGCCATGCTGTTTGGCTTGTTTGGCTTTTTACCTATCCTGAAAAGGACGCTGGATCCCTTATCCAACATGGTAGATACCGCAGGACAAATCGATGCCGGGAATTTGGCCAGGCGTTTCCCGACCCAGCAAGGTCAGGAGGAAATAGACCGTTTGGCGGAATCCTTTAACGGAATGCTGGAGCGGCTGGAAGCCTCTTTTGAAGCGGAAAAGGTAATCAAGGAACAGATGCGCCGTTTTATATCGGACGCCTCTCACGAGCTGCGCACACCGCTAACCTCTATCCGCGGGTTTTTGGAGGTGCTGTTGCGCGGCGCGGCCAATCAACCGGAGCAGCTGCATAAAGCTTTAAACAGCATGCATAGCGAATCGGTGCGCCTCACTAAACTGGTGCAGGATCTGCTGCTCCTGACTAAACTCGACCGGACGCCCCGTATTGAGCTTACGGAAGGCATGCTGGATACCGTGATCCGGGACATGGAGCCGCAGCTTCGCATTCTGGCCGGCGGCAGAAAACTAAGCCTGTCGATCGAGCCAGGCCTGAAATGTAAATATGATACCGATAAAATGAAACAGGTAGTTTTGAATCTGTTTCATAATGCGGTGCAGCACACCGACCCCGAAAAAGGTTATATCCAGATTTCTCTGGTTAAAAAGGACGATGGTGTGCGGCTGTCCGTTCAAGATAACGGGCCCGGCATCAGTGAAAGCCACCTGCCGCACGTCTTTGACCGCTTTTACCGCAGCGACTCCTCCCGGACGCGCAAATACGGCGGGGCTGGTCTGGGTCTGGCGATCACCAGGGCCATTGTCAACGCTCATGGGGGAACCATCAGCGTGGCAAGCCGGGAGGGGGAAGGCTGTACATTTTACATCAGTCTTCCCGCGTAACCAGGATATTTCTTAAAAACATCATATCTTAGAAGCGGCATGCGTGCGCAGTTTGACTGTGTATCGGCGCCGCTTCTTTTTTCAGCTCACATTCAGCTATTATTCACTTAATGTTCAGTTACTGTTAAGGGACAATTCAGGTAAAAGAGGTAATGTTTTTAATAGTAAGACATGACCATTGAAAGGGGGACTGTTTATTGCATAATGAAATAGGACAAAGTTGCAAAAGGAAATCCCCACTTTTGCAACAGTAAATTCCCCACTATTGCAAAAAGGCCATTGTAGGCACCACACCATAATAATATCCTTGTAGTTGAGTGCAAATCGATTACAAGGAGGAATGGAGGATGCTAACAATGACCCAAGCACATGATATCAGAAAGTTGTACTTTGAGGAAGGTAAAAACATCAGTCAGATAGCCAGGGAAACAGGCCGAGATCGCAAGACTGTCAGGTACTACCTTGAAAAAGATGATTGGAATGATGAACTGCCGAAGATAGAAAATGAAGCCGGCTATCCAAAATTAGATCCATACAAGTCGGATATAGACTACTGGCTTGCGGAAGATAAAAAAGCCAAACGCAAACAGCGACATACAGCCAGGCGAGTATACGACAGGTTAACGGATAAATACGGTGATAGCTTTGACTGCTCCTACAGGACGGTTGCCGGATATGTAGCAACGAAGAAAAAGGAAGTTTTCGGCAAGAAGGCAGGCTATCTGCCACTGGAGCATATACCTGGTGAAGCGCAAGCTGATTTTGGAGATGCAGAGTTTTATGAAAACGGCACGTTCTACAACGGTAAACATTTAAATCTTTCCTTCCCGTATAGTAACCAGGGATATACGCAGCTATTTAAGGGAGAAAATCAAGAATGTCTTTTTGAAGGCTTAAAAACAATGTTCGAATACATTGGCGGCATACCTGGTCGGATATGGTTTGACAATGCAAGCACCATGGTTACAAAGGTGCTGAAAAATAGTGAACGCAAGCTGACAGAAGATTTTACACGGTTTATGGAGCATTACCGCTTTGAAGCAGCATTTTGCAATGTAAATGCCGGGCACGAAAAAGGTAATGTCGAGGGGAAAGTGGGGTACCATCGCAGAAACCTGCTGGTTCCCATTCCTAGATTCAATAATCTTAAAGACTTCAACCAAAGCTTACTCCTGCAGTGTGAAGAAGACGCCCAAAGGGAGCATTATCGAAAAGAAGGAACCATAGCCGAACTTCATCTGGCGGATAGACTAGCATTGCTAGAATTGCCAGCAGCCGAGTTTGAAGCTAGTAAATATATCACCGTTAAAACCAACGGATATGGACGATTTTTCCTTAACAACAATTTGCATGAATACTCGGTATCACCGAAGTATGCCAACACTCGTGTATTGATTAAGATAACAGCATTTGATGTAATAGCCTTGGATGAAAGCCATCGGGAAATAGTACAACATGAAAGGCTTTATGGAGACCATAAACAGCAAAGCATGCAGTGGCTACCTTACCTGACACAACTATCCAGGTGCCCGGCCGCATTAAAGTATACCGGGCTCTACCAGATGCTACCGGAGCCAATCCAAGATTATTTGGAGAAACGCATTAAAAGTGACAAAGGAAAAGTTCTTCAGACCATTGCTGCTTTAACTGAAAAAAGCGGTTTTGAAAAGGCTGTCGAAACTGTTAGCACCGCACTTTCCTACGCAGCAACGGATATTGATAGCTTGGTCAACCTTCACAACCGACTGCATGTAAAAGTGGTGCAACTCGAGCCCGTCAAGCTTCCAGTTCATATCCCGCAGCTTCAAAGGTACATTCCCAATTTTGCGGCCTATGACAGAAACCTTGGAAAGGCGGGTGTACAGGAATGCTAAGCTTGGAAATTGCAGACTGTTGCAAGGAACTGCGTTTAAGTCGCAACATTGTGGAAATGTCGGAAAATATTCAGGCAGAGAGCCATCAGGAATACCTGCTAAAACTGTTAAAATCGGAACTTGAACATCGGGATGTTTGCAGGAAGGACAAACTGCTTAAAAATGCCGGGTTTTATTCAGTCAAGACATTTGAAAGCTTCAGGTTTGATGAAGTCACCCTTCCCGGAGCCATTAATCCGGAATACTTAAAAAACTGCGAGTTTATTGAGAGTAAAACCAACCTTGTCATGTATGGGAACGTTGGCACTGGCAAGTCGCATTTATCCATAGCACTGGGAGTTGAAGCCTGCAAAAAAGGTATTGATGTAAAATTTTTCAGGACATCAGCTCTGGTTAACAAGTTGGTGGAGTGTAAGAAAAGCGGTACATTGTCCGCATTTATGAAACAATTAAACAAAGCCAAGCTGCTAATTTGTGATGAATGGGGATATGTTCCCCTGGATCGGACTGGATCCCAACTACTATTTGAGGTTATTTCGGAATGCTATGAACGCAAATCAGTAATCATTAATACGAACATAGAATTTTCAAGGTGGGTCAACGTGTTCTATGACGAGCAGATGACGGGGGCCATCATTGACAGGGTACTTCACCATTGTCACCTGCTACTGTTTCCAGGGCCGAGCAATCGGATAAGAGAGTCTACATTGACCTAATGACGAGGCTAGAAAGCTCGGTTCAAAGAACTATGGGGTTACATAAAAATTCCCCACCGGTGCCTGGGGAAATATTTCTGCAAAAGTGAGGAATTTTCACTTGCAAAAAACACTCA